>NZ_KE992706.1:0-40671 GCF_000466465.2 Clostridium sp. KLE 1755 | reverse complement strand
CCGCCCCAAAATCACAAACCATCTCCTCGGCCAATACCTATTTATATAAATTTTATTTGCACGAAAGCTGGTTGCGTAGTATGATATCTAATGTAGGTGTCTGCGGGCAGTCATTTAGTCCGGGACGATAATAGATACAGGGAGAATTACAAATGGGTAGATTTTTTAACTTGGACAGCCCTCTTATGACTTTTTTGTCAAAGATGGCGGATTTAATGATTCTGAATCTTTTAACGTTGCTCTGCTGTTTACCGATTATTACGGCGGGGGATGCGATGACGGCGCTTTATTATATGACCATTAAGATGGTTAAGAATGAAGAGTGCTACATAGTGAAGGGTTATTTTAAATCCTTTAAGGAGAACTTCAAGCAGGCAACGATTATATGGCTGATTGCCCTTGTGGTAGGGATAATATTTGCTGGGGATTTCATGATACTGAGGAATTCCACCGTATCCTTCGGCAAGGTAATTATGGTGCTGATTACGATTGTGGCGGTGATTTATCTTTTCACGATGATTTACATATTCCCGGTTTTGTCGCGGTTTGAGAACACCGTGAAGAATACTATCAGGAATTCCTTCCTGATGAGCGTTCTGAACCTGCCCAAGACCATCCTGTTAATTATCATCAACCTGATTCCCACAGTGCTTCTTCTGGTTACCTTGCAGGCAATGCCGCTTTTGATACTTTTCGGATTTTCCGTGCCGGCCTATGTGGCAAGCATGTTGTTCGTAAAGATTTTCAAGCGCTTTGAGCCGGAGGAGGAAGAGGAAACATCCGATGAGCTGGAGACGCTTTCCTTCATCCGTGAGGAAGAGGAAGAAAAGCAGAAGGCCCTCAGGGAAAACGCGCAGGCGGAGCAGGATATACAGGCAGGAGAAAATGCGGAGGATGCACCTTCCGCCCAGACAGAAGAAATTACAGAATTGCAGGACAATGAATAATAATAGCATTCGCAACGAAAATGATTTTTGGGGGAATTGGAAGCTATGAAGGATTCGTCCAAGAAATCAGCGCTGTTCCAGTTGTTGGGACTGGCGCTGATTTTCGTTATTCTGTCTGCCTATGTGTTGGGGAGCTTTTATGTCAGGAGCCGCAGCGAGGCCAGGGATTACATAGAGAGAAAGTTTATCTCAGACGCAGAGGATCGGGGAGACCAGGTGGAGACCAGGCTTTCCGGGCTGGCTGAGACGGCTGCGCCCATCGGGAGCCTTCTGGGGAAGGCGGGGCTGCAGGACCGGGAGGAGAGCGTCCGGCTGCTTGGTGCGCTGGCAGACAATACGGATGCATACCTGGCGGTATATGCCGGGCCGTCGGGGAGTGGCGTGGACAGCCGGGGAAGGGACAGGGAGCTTTCCGGGGAGGCGTATTTTTCCATGCTTGAGGAAACTGCTTTTTTTTACGGGCAGGATGAAGGGACGGATGGGAAAAATGCGCTGATTGCTGCGGTTCCATGCAGGGAAAACGGAAAAACATCGGGGATGCTTTATGTATATCTGGACTCCTGCAGGCTGGAGGAGATGCTGGAGCTTCCGGCTTATGGGGACAAAGCCTTTTATCTGCTGACGGACGGCGGCGGAACAATTATGGCGCAGGGCGGATATCCGGGGAATTTTGCGGCGGAAGGAAACCTGAAGAAGGCAATGGGGAAAGCGGAATTTGACGGAGACGAATCTCCGGATACCGCTTGGAAGAAAACACAGGGATATAAGGAAGGTACGATTGCTGTGTCAATGGACGGAACGGGTTATGAACTGTTTTTTTCTCCCATGGGAATTAACGACTGGCGGTTTTATGTGGGGGTGAGAGAAGAATTCCTGGCAAACAGCAGGAATGAATATCTGGCTCCTGTGAGAAAAACCATTGTTGGCATCCTGCTGACAGTAGGCCTGTTTTCAGGGCTTCTCCTGATAACAAATTTTATCAATAAGTATTTTTATAATGAGCATAAGAAAGTGCTTGAAGAGAAAGCGAGCAAGGATTTGCTCACGGATCTGAGCAATAAGACTGCTACGGAGTATCTGATTAAAGATTATATAGAGACGCATCCGGATTCCCAGGGGCTGTTGTTTGTGCTGGATGGACAATTTCAAGAAAATAAATGATACACAGGGCCATGCATTCGGCGATGAAGTTCTGCGAAAGCTGGGAACAAGGCTGCGGGGAGAGTGCCGGATAACGGATATCGTGGGACGTACCGGCGGCGATGAATTTATTATTTTTATGAAAGATATTAAGGAAGAGAGCATATTTATTAAAGAGGCGCAGCGGCTTCACAGATTTTTCGGAGACTTCCAGGTGGGGGAATATGTGAAATATTCTCCGGCCGCCAGCATCGGCGTTGCTGTTTATCCGCGGGACGGCAGAACCTTTGAGGAGCTGTATAAGGCTGCCGACAGTGCGCTTTATTCCGTGAAGAGGAATGGCAAGAACGGCGTGGCCTTTTACGAGACAAAGATGAACGTAAAAATGGAATAAAAGTACTGCGAAAAGGAACGAAAGGTGTCGAAAACCGCGTAAGATGGGGATTATGGTCAAAGTGTATAAGATCAGAATGCCGAATTCAGCAAGTTGACAGGCCTAAAAATTTCATTATCCTTTTCTTAGCAAATTTTACAATGTTGCGATAAATCTTTGTGGAATTGTGGTATAGCCAAAAGAAGTCGCTTAAGTTATACTTATTTCAGGCTCAGTTGAAGGGACTCAACTGGAAACATGTAAACAAATAACATAGGGAGGCTAATTAAATGGCAAGTTTATCTTTAAAAAACATCTGCAAAGTATATCCCAACGGTTTTGAAGCAGTTAAAGACTTCAACCTGGAAATCGCTGATAAAGAATTCATCATCTTCGTAGGACCGTCCGGATGTGGTAAGTCTACTACACTTCGTATGATTGCAGGTCTGGAAGATATTTCTTCCGGTGAACTGAAAATCGGTGACAGAGTGGTTAACGATGTAGAGCCTAAGGACAGAGATATCGCGATGGTATTCCAGAACTACGCTCTGTATCCTCATATGTCTGTATATGACAACATGGCTTTCGGACTTAAGTTAAGAAAAGTTCCGAAGGATGAAATTGATAAGATGGTTAAAGAAGCAGCTAAGATCCTTGACCTTACCCCTCTTCTTGACCGTAAACCGAAGGCTCTGTCCGGTGGTCAGAGACAGCGTGTTGCTATGGGACGTGCAATCGTACGTAATCCTAAGGTATTCCTGATGGACGAACCTCTTTCCAACCTGGATGCCAAGCTGCGTGTTCAGATGCGTATTGAGATCGCTAAGCTGCATCAGAGATTAGGTACAACCATCATCTACGTAACACATGACCAGACAGAAGCTATGACACTGGGTACCAGAATCGTAGTTATGAAAGACGGTGTTATTCAGCAGGTTGATACTCCTCAGAATCTGTACGACAAGCCTCAGAACCTGTTCGTAGCAGGATTCATGGGCTCTCCTCAGATGAACTTCCTGGATGCTGTTGTTGAAGTAAGCGGCGAAAATGCATCCCTGAAGATTGCTGGAAAATCTATTCCGCTGCCTCCCGCAAAAGCTAAGAAGGTTATTGAAGGCGGTTATGCAGGAAAGACTGTTACATTTGGTATCCGTCCTGAAGACGTATATGATTCCCAGATGTTCATCGAAACAGCTAAATGTACATTTGAATCTACCATTAAGGTTTACGAACTGCTTGGTGCAGAAGTTTACTTATACTTTGACCTTGCTGATTATCCTATCACTGCAAGAGTGGATTCCCGTACAACAGCAAGACCTGGCGATACTGTTAAATTTGCATTCGATGTTGAAAAGATTCATATCTTCGACAAAGAGACAGAGCAGGTTATCACCAACTAATATTAAAATCAGGCGGGGCTATCGAGTTGATAGCCCCGTTTTTTCATGTTTTGGACGAAAATGGGGGCAGAAGGCGCCGCCAGGGGCAGTGCTCCGGTTTTTTCCTGAAATCAACGGTATTGTGATTTTATACTTTATTTCAGGCAAACCTAAAAGAAAGGGGTTGTTGCACTAATAAAGGTGTTTACAACGTTTTTACTTAAAATATGATGTAGGAATGGCCATTTTTCTTGCATATTTTCAAATTTTGCTATATAGTTAATGGTATCAAGGAAAGGACGTGAAGAGAGATGATTTCCAATCAAGTAATACAGAACAGCATTGATGAATTACGTGCAATAACCAAGGTTGACCTGGGCGTGTTCGACGTGGAAGGCCTGAAAGTTGCAGCAACGGTAGACGAGATTGATATTTCCAGGGATATTATTGAAAATTTCGCTTCTTCACCGGCAGACAGCCAGGTAGTAGGTGGACGGCACCTTCTGAAAATCCTGGATGATGGGGAACCGGCTTATATTCTTGTAGCCCAGGGTCCCAGTGACGACGTTTACATGGTAGGCAAAATTGCCGTAAGCTCTATTCAGAATCTTATCATAGCATACAAAGAACGTTTTGACCGTAATAACTTTTTCCAGAATCTGCTTTTGGACAACCTGCTTCTTGTGGACATTTACAATCGTGCCCAGAAGCTCCATATCGAAGTGGAATGTCCCAGAATCGTATATCTGATTGAGACGAAAATTGAAAAAGACAACAGCGCGATGGAAATGCTGAAGAGTCTTTTCTCAAGCCAGAATGGTGATTATATCACTGCGGTGGATGAAAGGAATATTATTCTCATCAAAGCTCTGGAAAAAGAAGATGACGTGGAAACCATCGAGAAGACGGCAGACATGATTGTTGATATGATGAACAGCGAAGCCATGATGAACGTGCGTGTAGCTTACGGTACGGTTGTGGGAGAGCTGAGAGAGGTATCCAAGTCCTACAAGGAAGCCACGATGGCTATGGATGTAGGAAAGATCTTCTATGCGGAGAAGAGTGTAATCTCCTATGCGAAGCTGGGCATCGGCCGTCTGATCTATCAGCTGCCCGTTAATCTGTGCAAGATTTTTATTGAAGAAATCTTTGGCGACAATGTACCTTATGATATGGATGAGGAAACTCTTACCACTATCAACAAGTTCTTTGAGAATAACCTGAATGTATCTGAAACCTCCAGACAGCTGTTTATCCACAGGAATACACTGGTTTACAGAATTGAAAAGCTCCAGAAGAGCACAGGGCTGGATATCAGGGTATTCGATGACGCGCTTACCTTCAAGATTGCATTGATGGTGGTAAACTATATGAAATATCTGGAGAGCATTGATTATTGATGAGCCAGTAATGTCCAAGGCAGCGGGAATTGCAGGCTTCTGAATGGAATTTTGTATGCCGCTGTGATTTAGGACAGTTATTAAATGAGATGGAACCGGGAAAGCATGTGCACACCAGTGCATACTAAAAATGCCTTCCCGGTTTTTTTGCGCCATATTTTCGGGCAATTTCCAGAATCCTTCAGTAAAAGCAGATTCCAGTCATATCCCGGTCAACCTCCGAATACAATAGAGACTATAAAGGAGGGACAAGGTGTTGTATTATAACAGGCAAATTATATACATAGACTATATGGAAGCAGGCAGTAAGGTAAAAAATGCGGGTTTTCTGAGAAAAGAAGAGACAGAAGATACTATCACCTGGAACATGCAGATAAAGGGCCTGTATGAGACAGACACGGGTTTCTTTGATTTGAGGGACGAGACAGGTGCTTTGATTGATAAGGTACTGCTGAAAAGAGGGACAGGATCTTATGAAAGACAGTTTACAGCCGGCGGGGTGAGCCGCGGCGGACGGGAATTCGGGGAGATCTGCGGGATAACAATACGCCTTTCTCCGGGCAGGGAAGTGATTGGCAGATGGAAGGGCGCAGAAGAGTGCCTGAAGGCAGCGGATATTTCAGTGACGGAGGAGAAGAGAAGGAAATATGTCCCCCCGCTGGCAGGTATGGCGCAATATGAAAGGCCGCAGGAGGAGGCGCCCAATGTGATGCCGGAAATTGACCTGCCCCAGGCAGAGCAGCGAACGCGCGGGATGAGCTTTTCTGAAATTCCGGAAGCAGTTACGTACCAGGCTGAGCCGCGAACGCAGGGGCTAAGCTTCACTGAGATGCAGAAAGTGGCTTTACATCCGGCAGACCAGCAAATACAGGAGATAAATTATTCTGGAATTCAGAGAACGGATCCGTACCAGGCCGGGGAACAGTGCAGGAAAGTATTGCAGGCGAATACAGAAATGCCTGAGCAAAAAACGGCCGATATGGAAGGAAAGCATTTGGCTGCGATAAAAACAGAGGCAGGTCGGCCGGAGATTTTGCAGTACCAGAATCCTTTAACGGAGAAACAAAAGAATACTGAATCAGCGGAGGAACGGAGCGGGTTCCAGCTTAATAGGGATGCTGTGGATTCCGTAATGGAGAACGGTGCCATTTCCGCGGAAAAGCTGTGCAGGCGGTGCATGCACAAAAGGTTTACACCACAGGAAAAAAAACGGGAACCGGAATCAAAAAAAGCGGCGCCGAAAGCAGAAGGTGGAGACCTCGGGGGAGGTGGAATTCAAAAAGAAGGGATGCCTGGCAAGGGAGGGATATCCGGCAAAGAAGGGATGCCCAGCAAGGAAGGGATGCCCGGCAAAGAAGGAATGTACCGTAGCGAAGGCGGAGTATCAGGAGGCGGCATCCCTAAAGAAAGTGGGGCAGTAAAAGGAAAACGTATTGCAAAAGAAAGCGGGGATGACCTGATGCAGGAGGAATTTTTTGAGGATAAATGGGAGCAGCTGCGTCATATGTATCCCACGGTCCACCCTTTTGCGGATGAAAGGCAGTATCTGTCCATTACGCCGAGGGACTTTGTGATTCTGGGGAGTGAGTACCAGAAGATGGTGCGCAATAGCTTTCTGCTTCATGGCTATTATAACTACAGGCATATTATTTTGGGAAAATTTAACGTGGGAGGAGTGGAGAAATTTTATCTCGGAGTGCCGGGAGTCTATTATGACAGGGAAAAGATGGCGGCGGAGATGTTTGGATTTGAAGCCTTTGAAGGCAAACAGACGCCTGCGGAACCGGGCAGCTTCGGTTATTATATGAAGAGTGTACGTATCTGAATCTCCGGGGGTGCTCAGTCTACCCCCCGGAGATTTACATTGTCTATGTAAGGCTTGAGAATCCGGATAAATTCTTCCAGCTCCGGTTTTTCATAGGCGGAGAATTGTTTGCAGATGACACCGTCGCTTTCCGCATAGGACTGAAGAAAATATGCTTCACATCCCTTCAGCCATTCACCGATGGAAATAAAATCCCGGGCGGAATGCAGTTCCCTTACTACTGTGGTGCGGAATTCGTAAGGAAGCCCACAGGAGCGGATAAAATCCACGGACGCCCGGATTCGGCCCATGTCAAGCGCGGGCAGGCCGATGGTTTTAGTGTAATTCTCAGGAGAGGATTTTATGTCCATGGCAATATAATCCACCAGCTTTCTGCCGCACAGTGATTCCAGTACCTCGGGGCGGTAGCCGTTGGAGTCCAGCTTTACCAGATAGCCCAGTTCCTTTACACGGGAAAGAAAGATGTCCAGATCGGGCTGAAGCGTGGGCTCGCCTCCGGTCACACAGATTCCGGTAAGTATTCCCTGCCGCTTTCTGAGCACCTGGAAAATTTCTTCTTCAGGAATCTGCGGCAGCTGCCCCGCATGCAGGACCAGATCACCATTCTGGCAAAATGGGCAGCAGAAGTTGCAGCCTCCGGTGAAAACAGTACAGGCTACGTGGCCGGGATAGTCTAAAAGGGTGGTTTTATTGAATCCGTTAATTTGCATTTTTTCCTCTTTCCTGCTATGATTTATCTGCAAGTCGTTTTGGGTCTTAGTGACTTTTATTATAGACCTCCCGGAGGCGTGATACAAGAAGAAAGGACATAACTGTTCGTCCCTTCACAGTTATTGTCAAAATCCATCCTAAATCGCCTTCGGCGATGGATTTTGCCACTCCTGAATCATTTTCTTACGGTCAGTACAGCAAGTGTGCTGACCTGGCTGAATAGTTACGAAAGGATTTCCATTCTATGACCGAGCAGGAAAAATATATGAAGGCGGCAATGACACAGGCAAAAAAGGCTTATGCCTTAGGAGAAGTCCCCATCGGCTGCGTTATTGTCCATGAAGGAAAAATAATAGGAAGAGGCTACAATCGCCGCAATACCGACAAAAATACTCTTGCGCATGCGGAAATAACCGCTATTAACAAGGCCAGCAGGAAAATCGGGGACTGGAGGCTGGAGGATTGTACCTTGTATGTGACACTGGAGCCGTGCCAGATGTGCTCAGGCGCTATCGTACAGGCCCGGATTCCCGAGGTCGTGATCGGCTGTATGAATCCCAAGGCGGGTTGCGCCGGATCTATATTGAATATTCTGGAAAATGATTCGTTTAACCATCAGGTTAAGGTCACAAGAGGGGTGCTGGAGCAGCAATGCAGTGATATGCTGACGCAGTTTTTTAAAGAGCTCCGAGTCCGTGTGAAGGAGGAACGTAAGGCGCGTAAGCTGCTTGCGGCGCAGGAGGAGAATAAGGAACATGGAGGAAACGTTTATGATGAATGAAGAATTTCTTACACTGACTATTGGGAAACAGAAGAACATTGCCCTGATCGCCCATGACAGCAAGAAGCCGGAGCTTATTTCCTGGTGTGAGGAGCATAAGGATGTGCTGAAGAACCATTTCCTGTGCGGGACAGGGACGACGGCCAGGATGATTACCGATAAGACCGGGCTTCCTGTGAAGGGATATAACAGCGGCCCGTTGGGCGGGGATCAGCAGATTGGCGCGAGAATCGTTGAGGGACGGATTGATTTTGTGATATTCTTTTCTGATCCTCTTACGGCGCAGCCCCATGATCCGGATGTGAAGGCTCTTCTGAGAATCGCGCAGGTATATGATATTCCCATTGCCAACAACAGGGCGACGGCGGATTTTATGATTACCAGTTCGTTGATGGATCAGGAATATGATCATCAGGTGGTGAATTTCCGGAGGAATATTGAACACCGGGCGAATACGTTGTAGGAAGCCGGGATGGGAGATTTTCGCAGCATCCTGTAAAGATATAATTATTCAGGAATATCAATATTCGGGACGGCCATCTTCTTGAATGGCTTTGCCATTCAAGAAGCATCGGATGTTCATCCGATGCGAATATAGGTGCAAAAACGGTCTTATAAGCAAGCTTAACGCCCGTTTTTGCACCTATATTCCCGCCGGCCTGGACTGTTTATATGTATTATGATTTCAGTTTACGATAGGCTCTGGGCGACATGCCCAGGGCCTTTTTGAATATGTCGGAAAAATAAGCGGAGGAATGGAAGCCGCAGGCGTAGCTGATTTCCGTAATGCTTTTGCTTGTATTTTCCAGAAGGCTGCAGGCCTGGAGGATGCGGATGCCATTTAGATGGTCCATAACGGTGCTCTTGGTGGCGGCGCGGAACAGGCGGCATAGATGGTATTTTGTAATATAAAAATGATCCGCAATGTCATCCAGGGATCGGATGGTACTGTAATTTTGATTGATATAGGTGATAAGCTCGGCAATAAGGGGTGCGCTGGTTTTTTGCGTTTCTTCTTCTGCTCCTGCGGCCTGGCGGTAGGTTTGGGTAAGCAGGGAAAGGATTCTGACGAAGGCTGGGTAGGTGCTGTCAAAATCCTTTTTTGCCGAAAAGCTACGGATTTGGAACAGGAGCTGAAGGGTCTCCTCGTAATGCTCCTGGGGAAGGCTGAGGTGACCTGTCTGGAAGCATGTCAGGAGAAGGGAACGGCTTTTTTCCGTGAAATACCGGTTCAGATAGCGTTCGTCAAAATACATGAGTGTTCTTTCATTGCCTGCCCGGCCGAGGGATTTGTGCATACAGTAGGGCGTGATGAGAGAAACATCATGTTTTTTCAGGGTGCAGGCGTTATCCAGGGTGATCAGTGTGTATTCCCCCTCCTGCAAAAGGAGCAGTTCGTAGGCGTTATGGTAGTGAAATCGGCCCATGTCATAGTCCTGGGTGTGTTTTGTGTATTCTATCTGGATCATTTTTTCCGGGGTATAGAGGTTGTTGTTCATGGGGGCTCCTTTGTGGCGCATGGCAGCGGGACCTGCACGCGGATGGAGGGTAGAGTTTTGATTCGTCGGAAGCCATCCGGAATTTAATCGGAATCCATCCGGAATTTCATCGCAATCCGTCCGGGATTTAACCAGGATCCGTCCGGGAGCTGAGCAGAATCCATCCGGAATTTTGCTATGGCGTCATTTGGTCAATATTTCTAAAATATTATAAATAAAATTCCCGTAATAAGCAATATAACAAAAGAAAAATAAGATTAATTGACTTATGATAATAAAGAAAATGGCGGCAGTCCAGTTTCTGGGCTGTTGCAGAAAACGGGCCTTTTAGGAAAACAGGACTGGGAATAGAAAAAACGGAGGTATTTTCATGTTTAGCAGGGAATTTTCTTTTGCAGAGGGTGGAGAAGGTATCAGGCTGTCTGCCGGGGATTATTATGATGAGAGTAAGGGATACGGATTCCTGGGATTGGCAGCTCAGGAGAGGGCGGCGGACAGGTTTACCGGGACGGGCGGATGGAATCCGCGGGAGACGTATTGCACCGGGGAGGGAGAAGAAGCCGGGCTGTGGCAGGATGGTGCGGACGGCGTGGAAGTGAAGGCGGGATTTCCTTTGCGGTTCCGGGCGGCGGTGCCGGGGAACGGAAGCTATGCGGTGACGGTGACCATCAGGGGCGGCAGAGAAGGCGCGCAGGGGCTGATGCTATATACGGGCAGGAGGAACCTGATAAAAAGGGATATTGTTATCCGGCCGGGAGAGGTGTTTTCCTGCCGGTTTTATGTCCGGGTTTGTGAATATATCCCGGTGGTGGGAGAAGGGGCAAAGGAGGACAACTCGGTATATGTGACGGTGCTGGGCGCAGGGAAAAGCAGAGCCAGGATCAGCGGGCTGAAAATAGAGGATGCCCAGGCTCCCACCGTGTTTATCGCGGGAGATTCCCTGGTTGCGGATTATGATGGGTTGTATCCCTATAATCCGATTATCAACGGGGGCAGCTGGGGACAGAATCTGCCTCAGTATTTTGACGGTGTGGCTTTCAGCAATCAGGCGCATGGCGGGTTGACAACCAATTGCTTCCGGGATGACGGGCACTGGGATATTGTATGTAAAAATATAAGGCCCGGAGATATTTTTCTGATGGAATTCGGCCATAACGATCAGAAGAGACGGTATTTGAAGGCATTTGACCAGTATGCGGCGAATTTACGCAGATACGTCCGCCAAATCAGGGAAAAGGGAGCGTATCCCATGATCGTGACCTCTCTTTCCAGGATTCCGGGAAAAAATGAGGATGGGTATTTTGATTTGCTGGAGGATTATGCGCTAAGCTGCCTCAGAGTAGGGAGAGAGCTGCATGTGCCGGTAATCGATCTGCATGCATGCAGCTTCCGGACTCTGTGCGATATGGGGCCGGAGATTACTCCTGATTATTTTATGGATACAACCCATACCAATGATTACGGCGCTTTGCTGACGGCCGGATTTATTGCAGAGGAAATTGTGAGGCTGCAGGCGGAACCGCTGTGCGGCATGAGAAATGATTTTGCCGGTAAACCCTGGAAGCCGGATGTATCGCTGCGTCCTGCGGATACGGTGTCCAGCGCCCAAAAGGAGGAAAGGCCCATTCTTCCTACGGATTTGCCCAAGCTGCCTTATGCGGACTGTAAGGGGATTCCCCAGGAGGGCATACTGAAAAAGGCGATGGTAAAGGGGCTGCTGGATCCCTGCATCCTGTTTTTCCATCCTTTTGATGAGATTCCCAGGGGACAGTTTCTGTATTTGTTTTTCAAGGCCGCGCCCATGCCGGTAAAGCGGGGATATCAGGGAAGATTCTGTGATATCTACAGGTATGAGTTTGATGCACAGAATGTGCAGACGGCGCTGGATGCAGGACTGGTGGATGAAACGACGACACCGGAGGACCGGTTCCGGCCGGATGATGGATTGACCTGCGGCGAGCTGGCGGAATTCATGGTAAGAAGCCTGCAGCCGGAAGGAAAAAGAGAGCTGGATATGCAGACCTGTGAGCAGGAGGCGAAACGGCTGGGACTGTTATGGGATGGTTATGAAAGAAATGCGGCAGTGAACCGTGCGGACTGTACTGCGGCGTTAGTGCGTATGATGGAAATCAGGGAAAAGGAGAATTGAGAAAAAATGCCAAGAACAGATTACAAACTCATGGAAGGATGGGAATTTACACTGGATGCTGACGGGAAGAAGGGCTATCGGCCGGTAACCCTGCCCCACGACTGGGCCATAAGCGCGCCGTTTTGCCGGGATATGGATCAGGGGGAAGCTCAGGGCTTCCGGGATCGTTTCGGAATCGGCTGGTACCGCAGAAGCCTTCGGCTGGAGGAAAAAAAGGAAGGCTATTGCTACTATCTGGATTTCGGCGGTATTTTTGAAAACAGCACCATATGGGTGAATGAAAGGGAAGCGGGAGGCTGGAAGTATGGCTACAGTTCCTTCCGGCTGGATATAACACAGTTCCTGAAAACCGGGGAAAACAGTATTGTCATCCGGGTGGATAATACGGCCAGCCCTGCGGACCGCTGGTACAGCGGAGCCGGAATTTACCGTACCGTGAAGCTGCTGGAGACGGAGGCCGCCCATCTGGAGGAACGGGAAATTGTGGTACATACCGAGCTTGAAGGGGACAGCGCAGTGGTACGCGTGGCAGCAGGCGTGGACGCAAGGGTAAGAGGCAGCCTTTCCCTGACGGGCGTGTGCGGCGATGCGCAGAATAACAGATGCCCTGATGCTGAAAATATGGCAGAAGGCATTCTTGCGGAAGATATTATTGCCGAGGGTGAAAACGGATTACTGGAATTTCATGTAAAAAATGCAAGCCTGTGGTCTGCCGAAGAACCGAATCTGTATACGCTTACCTTGTCCTTAATGGACGGTGAGAGGGCGGCGGACACGGTTTCCATGCGTATCGGGCTGCGGAAAATAGAGCTGCTTCCAGGAAAAGGGATGTTTGTCAACGGGGAAAAGGTGATTCTCAAGGGCGTATGCCTGCATCAGGAAGCGGGAAGCGCAGGGATAGCGGCGAAGAAGGAAATCTGGAGGGAAAGGCTTCTTTTGTTAAAGGAGATGGGCTGCAATTCCATCCGCGCCGCCCACCATACCCATTCCGTGGAGTTCCTGGATTTGTGTGATGAACTGGGCTTTTATGTGTATGAGGAATGCTTTGACAAGTGGACCGGCGGCCTGTATGGCCGGTATTTTGAAACAGAGTGGAAAAAAGATGTGGAAGCCATGGTGAAGCGCGACCGCAACCGCGCCTGTATTTTTATCTGGGGCGTGGGAAACGAGGTGGAAAATCAGGGGCAGCCATCCATGCTGGCTATTTTGAAAATGCTGAAGGATTATGTGCTTACCATGGATGCGACAAGGCCGATAACCTACGCCATGAACCCGCATTTTAAACGGGAAAGCAATGTGGATCTGTCGCAAATCAAGGATATACAGAAATTTGTGGATGAAGCGGACGATACGGAAATTTACGACGTCAGAGAAAGAGTGGAACGGATTTGCAGGATTGGGGAGATCGTGGATGTGATTTCCTGTAATTATCAGGAGCAGTGGTATCCCATGATCCATGAGGCTATGCCTGACAAACTGATTCTGGGAACGGAAATCTACCAGTTTTTCAAGGGGCATCCGGAGCAGATGCAGAATTTTACCAATGAAAATCCTTCCCTGGTGCCTTTTGCCGCGGATTATGTAATCGGCGGGATGATCTGGACGGGGATTGATTATCTGGGAGAATCCATGGGATATCCGGCGAAGGGCTGGAGCGGGGCAATGATCCGCACCAACCTTGTGAAAAAGCCGGGATTTTATCTATTGAAGAGCTATTGGAATGAGGAACCGATGGTGCATTTTTCCGTGATGGATTATTCCCTTGAGGACGAAGGGGTCAAGGAGCACTGGGATATGCCGATTTATGCGGACCACTGGCATTTTCCACAGTTCCATAAAACAGTGATTCCCTATATGATAGCGAGCAATTGTGAGGAAGTGGCGCTGTATCTGAACGGGAAAAGATTTTTCCTGCCCCGTCCGGCAGACTGCCCGAACCGGATGATTACCGGCTTCCTTCCTTATCAGCCGGGCTGTGTAAAGGCGGTGGGTTATAAAAACGGGGAAGAGGTGTGCTGTCATGTTCTCAAAACTCCCGGGCCTGCCGTGAGGCTTTCGTTTACCCGGGAAGAGATAAAGGCGCCTGCCGAGAGAGGCTATGAAATGCTGCTTACTGTAAGGGCGGAGGACGAGGAGGGAAATCCTTATTTCCGGGAAAGCTCCAGGGTGCGTTTCCAGATTGAGGGGGACGGGGAAATCCTGTCCGTGGATAACGGGAACCTGATGACCAATGAGCCGTATCAGGCTGATTTTATCCATATGTACCATGGCTGTGCAAGTGTGAGAATCCGGTTGGGCGGCAGCGCGGGACGTATTGTGGTTTCGGCCTGTGCGGAAGGAATGTATCCGGGGAAAACTGTGCTTACGGTGGAATAGTAGGATTGCAGAATATGAACCATCCCATATGGGGAGGGATCGGACAGATCTCTGACAGGTGGGGCCGAATTATGAAGCAGTATCTGGCCGGGGATAGAAAATAAAAATCAGGGAGAAGACAGAATGAGATATGAGGATGAGCAGTTAAAGCTGTTTTGTCCGGAGGAGACGCGGACGGCGGACAGTGCGGCTATCCTCTGGAACAAGGTAAAAGGCGCGCGGCAGTACCGGGTTTTTCTGGATGGTGCGGAGGTTGGAAGGACGGAGCATACGGACTTCACACTGCGGGGGCTTAAAAGCGGCAGGGGCTATGAGATAGAAGCAGCGGCGGAGGATGAGAACGGGAGGCTTTCCCAAGATACGCTCCATATTGCCCTGCAGGAAAAGGGAGAGGAGCTTACTATTACATCCTTTGGAGCTGTGGGAGACGGCCGGACCGTAAACACTTCTTTCATCCAGAAAGCGATAGATGCCTGTCCGGCCGGGGGAACGGTGCGGATTCCGGCGGGAACCTTTGTGACGGGCGCGCTGTTTTTAAAGAGTGATATGACGCTTTTTCTGGAGGAAGGAAGCCGTCTGCTGGGAAGCGGATGCCTGGAGGATTTTCCGCTTAAGAAATATCGGTTTGAGGGGCTGGAAACCATGTGCTATGCCAGCCTGATCAATACAAAGGAGATAGAGAACGGAAGGCTGCATAATATCCGGATTATGGGAAAAGGATGTGTGGATGCCAACGGAAGCATACTGCGCAGGCAGGAGCTGGCGGAAGGAAAGGGAAAGCCCGGGCGTGCGGTCTGCCTGCGGAATGTTGACGGCGTGTATCTGGAAGGGATTACGGTAAGACAGTCACCCGCCTGGTGTGTGCACCTGATTTACTGCAGCCATGTAAGCCTTAACGGCGTGAGTATTTTTACCAAGTTCGATGAAAACGGCAGGCGGTATGAGGGGATCGCAAACGGCGATGGCCTGGATCCGGACTCCTGCAGCTATGTAAATGTGTTCGGCTGTACCATCGGCAGCCAGGATGACTGCATTGCGGTCAAATCAGGCAGAAACGAGGAAGGAAGGCTTGTGGGAATCGCATCGGAGCATATCCGGGTTACGAACTGTACCTTTACCAGCGGCTTCGGCGTGGCGATGGGAAGCGAAATGTCGGGCGGCGTCCGGGACTGTTTGGTGCAGGATTGTGTTTTCAGTGATGTTTACAGTATCGGAAGCATTAAAACGCCCCGGGGCAGAGGCAGCGTGGTGGAAAATATTGTATATGAAAACCTGCGGCATCAGAATTTAAGCCATGAGCATCAGGACTGCAAATGGTTCCGCGGAGCCATATATGTGGATGAATTTTACAGTCATGATACCTTTGATACGGAACATCCGGAGCCTGTGGACGAGGGAACCTCCGTGATCCGGAACATCCTTTTTAAAAATATTTCCGTGGAAACAGTAACGGGAAATGCGGTCTATCTGGTCGGGCTGCCGGAGATGCCCCTGGAAAATATCTGTCTGGAAAATGTGACAGCAAAAGGACGATATGGGATGAAGGCCGCCAATATAAAAGGGCTTTGCATGAAAAATGTGACTGTGACAGCGCAGGAGGGTGAGCCTTATGAGTATCACCGTGTGGAACCGGAATGATCCGGAAGGAGTGAAAACCGGCAGAGCCGGATTTGTAAGCGTGCTTCTGATGCGCGGAGAGGAGTAATATGAGGAATATTTATATCTGTTTTCCGGAGGGAAAGCATAAGGTACTGACCATGAGCTTTGACGACGGCCGTGTGGAGGACAGACAGCTGGTGGATATGTTTAACCGCTACGGCATCCGGGGGACTTTTCATGTAAATTCGGGGATTGCGGCAGAAACAAGAGTTCCCGTTTCGGAATATCGGGAGCTGTACCGGGGGCATGAGGTATCCTGCCATACCTGCACCCATCCGACAATTGCCAGATGCCCCATGGAGCAGGTGGTTGAGCAGATCCTGGAGGATCGCAGAAGCCTGGAGGCCGCGGTGGGATATCCGGTGAGGGGGCTTTCTTATCCCAACGGTTCTTTTTCGGATGAGATCGTGAAGGCCCTGCCAGCCCTGGGAATCCGCTACTCCAGGACAGTGGAGGAAACGGGAGCTTTTGCCATGCCGGAGGATTTCCTGCGGTGGAAGGCTACCTGCCATTACAACCACAATCTGTTGGAGCTGGGAAAGGAATTTGTGTCTTTACATAAGACCCAATATCTGTATATGATGTATGTGTGGGGACACAGCTATGAATTTAATATTTACGGCAATTGGGATGTGATGGAGGAGTTCTGCAGGAACTGCGGCGGCAGGGATGATATCTGGTATGCCACCAATATTGAAATTGTGGACTATATGGAGGCGGCGGGACGGCTGCAGTTTGGCGCTGCCGGGAATATGGTGTACAATCCTTCCGCCGCATCCGTCTGGATTGAAGTGAATGGGGAGAAAAAAGAAATTCAGGGCGGCACCCTGCTGGAATTTTAACATCAGGATATTGTGGATAAAGGGGGAAAATAAGTAAGCCATGGGGGATAAGTATACGGAAATCAATTCCAGGACCTGGGATGTCTGGGCAGAGAATGGCTGTGACTGGTCACTGCCTGTCACCCATGAGGAATTTGAAGCGGTTACGGAAGAAAACTGGGGTGTGTATCTGACTCCGTGCATTACGGTGCCGCATGAGTGGTTTGGTGAGCTTAAGGGAAAGAAGCTGCTGGGGCTTGCCAGCGGAGGCGGACAGCAGATGCCCATATTTACCAGGCTGGGGGCGGAATGCACCATTTTGGATTATTCGGACAGACAGCTGGAGGCCGAAAGAAAGGTGGCGCGCAGGGAAGGATATGCCATTTCCATTATCAAAGGGGATATGACGCAGCGCCTTCCTTTTGAGGATGGGAGCTTTGATATTATTTTCCATCCCGTTTCCAATTGCTACGTGGAGGATGTTTATCACGTATGGAATGAATGCTTCCGGGTGCTGAAAAGCGGCGGTGTTCTCCTGGCCGGCTTTGACAACGGACTGAATTTCCTGTTTGAGGATGACAATCCGCTGCTTGTTGTGAATCCTCTGCCCTTTAATCCGCTGAAAATGCCACGGGAGAGGTTTGAGAGGATGGCGCAGAATTATGAAGGCATTCAGTTCAGCCACAGCATGGAGGAGCAGCTGGGCGGCCAGCTGAAGGCCGGTTTCCGGCTTACGGATCTGTATGAGGACAAAGATCGGGAGAACGGGATGGAAATCAGGAAATTTGCGCCGCAGTATATGGCGACAAGGGCGGTTAAGCCTTGAAAAAACGGACAGGAAAGCCTGTTCCGGGTGCGGCATTATCTGAATGATGCGCTGCGCAGCGGAGGCGGCCATATCGGTTACGGAATACGGGAGAAATACAGAGGCAGGGGCTATGCGACAAAGGGCCTGGTGCTGACAATCGAAAAAGCCCGGGATCTGGTAGCAGAGGATGAGCTTTATCTGTCCTTGCACAAGGACAATCCGGCCTCCCTGCGTGTGCAGGAAAAAAACGGCGCATACATCCATCATTCGGATGAAAAAGAATATTATACGAGAATTCCGCTGGAAAAAACGCTGGAAAAAAGCACAAAGGATTGACAAAGCGTTAAAAAAAAAGTATACTAATTAAACCGTGCAGCCGGGGGATTAGCGGTCTCCTGTACCTGAAATCCGCTATAGCAGGGGTGATGTCCGGCCGAGGGCTTGTGCCTGTGTGGCTGCCCTTTATAAGTGGCGTTGAAGTTTGGGTCTTACGCAACGGATGTCTGCGAACCGTGTCAGGTTGGGAACAAAGCAGCACTAAGCAGAATTTTCCGTGTGCCGTGAGGGTGCCTGGCGGAGTTAACTGTAAAGGTAACGCATATGGGTTTGTGTTCGAAGCAGGACGCACGGTCTTTGATTTATATTCTGAATGATTTTTGAAAATGGAAGGTGTTGGATTATTTCGTGGAAATGAGATGGTCCGGCACTTTTTTTGATACGGTACTCGGGGCTATCATGCGGGCAGGTTGTGCCTTCAGGAGAAAGGAGCGGATATGAGGCTGTTTCATGTAAGTGAGGAGAGCGGTATCAGGGTTTTTGAACCGCGGATACCTTTAAGAAAGGATCTGGATCAGACGGTGGGGCTGGTGTGGGCGATTGATGAAAAAAGGCTGCCCAATTTTCTGACGCCCCGGGATTGTCCGAGAGTTACCTATCATGTAGGGGAGAATACGACGGAGGAGGACAGGAAGAGATTTTTTTCCTCCCCGGGGGTTTCTCATGTGGTAATACTGGAGCACAGGTGGTTTCCTGCCATGCTGGATACGGTTCTGCATCTGTATGAATTTAATCCGGGTGAATTTACGCTCCAGGATGATATTGCAGGGTATTATGTTTCCAGTTCGGTTCAGATACCTGTCGCAGAATATGAAATTAAAAATCCCCTTCAGGCGCTGATAGATCGGGGTGTTGAGGTCAGATTTACGGCTCGGTTGTGGGAGGCCGCCGGGGAGGTGAAGGCGTCAACCCTTAACTGGTCGCTCTGCAGAATGGGGTATGCACAGCCGTAGCGGGAGGGAAACAGCCCCCATAATTGATGAAAGCTCTTAAAAAGCGCCCACATCTGCCATATTTTGTGCATTGTTTCTTTCCGTGCGTTTACTTTATAATGAAAAAGGGTAACAGCTCAGCTCTTTCTGAACTGTTAGGAAAAAAGATACTGCCCGGAGCAGATCTTATTACATAAAACGCACAGAAAGGAATAGTACATTGAAAAAAATTATTTTATATTCTCTCATCACATCCATGGTTGTTTCCGCGTTTGCAGGAATTATGGGCCTTTCTGCGCAGGCTGCGCCGGTGAGTGAACCTCTGGAAAAGACGGTTGTGGGCTATTATACCTCCTGGGCTTCGGCTAAGGGCTATACGCCGCTGCACGTTCCGGCACAGAAGCTGACCCACCTGAATTACGCATTTGCCGGAATTGATCCGGCTGCCAACAGCATCGCCCTTGCCAATCCACAAAGGGATCTTAAGAATTTTGAGCAGCTCCGCAGCTTAAAGGCGGCAAATCCCGGACTGAAAACCCTGATATCCGTAGGGGGCTGGGATGATTCTGTTTATTTCAGCGCTGTTGCTGCCACTGAGGAGAGCAGGAACAGCTTCGCCGAAAGCTGCCGGGCCTTTCTTGTGGCCCACGGTTTTGACGGGGTTGATCTGGACTGGGAATATCCGGTGTCCGGCGGAAAGACCGGGAATCTGTCCAGCTCCGGAGATACAGGGAACTTTACGCTGCTTCTTTCCGCAATCCGGCAGAAGCTGAATGAACAGAGCCTGATTGACGGCAAACAATATTATCTGACAATTGCCGGGGCGGCCAATCCCAACTATCTGAAGAAAATTGAAGCGGGCAAGGTGGCGGAGCTGGTGGATCATATTTTTGTTATGACCTATGATATGCATGGGCCGTGGGACAGCCGGTCGGATTTCGGCGCGCCCCTATACAGTCCGTCAGAATACAGCCCCCAGTATAAAAACAGTGTATTTGAGGGGATATCCGCGTACCTGAATGCAGGAATTCCAGCAGGCAAGCTGGTTCTGGGAATCCCTTTTTACGGCTATCTTTATGAGGGTGTTTCGGAAAATAACAACGGCAGGTACAGCGCCTTTTCTTCCGCCCGTGCGGTCACCTACGATGCGGTAAAAAATAATTACCTGAACCGCCCCGGTTTTCGCTCCTTCTATCATGAAGAAGCATTTGTACCATATTTATATGGAAACGCAGCCTTCCTTTCCTACGAGGATACCCGGTCTGTAGGCGCTAAAGTCATGCTGGCCCGGAAACTGGGACTGGCAGGCGCCGGGATCTGGGAGCTGTCGCAGGATACGGGAGGGGAACTGCTGGAGAGCGTTTATGCAGGAGTGAACGGGAAATAATTATCAGGAACTGACAACGGTATATGTTATGTTAAAGCACTTGCAAAACATCGTCCCATTACGTATAGTAAGAAGCAGCAGGAAAGGAACGGACGATGAAAAAAGAGGAAGCGGATTACATAAAAATCATGTCGGACTGTACGCTGTGCCCAAGAAACTGCCATGCCGACAGGCTTGGCGGAAAAACGGGCTATTGCGGGCAGACCGCGGAAATAAAAGCCGCCAGGGCGGCGCTGCATTTTTGGGAGGAGCCGTGTATTTCAGGAGATAACGGTTCAGGTACTGTTTTTTTCAGCGGCTGTGTGCTCCGGTGTGTGTTCTGTCAGAACAGGAATATTGCCGAGAGCAGGGCCGGCAGGGAAATTACGGTGGAAAGGCTTGCGGACATTTTCCTGGAGCTGCAGGAGAAGAAAGCCAATAATATCAATCTGGTGACGCCCACCCATTTCGTCCCCCAGATTGCGTTGGCGCTGGAACGGGCAAAGGAGGCAGGGCTGCGCATCCCGGTGGTTTACAATACCGGAAGCTATGAGAAGGCGGATACGCTGAAACGGATGGACGGCCTGGTGGATATTTATCTGCCGGACATGAAATATGTCTCCCCTGCGCTGGCGCAGAGATATTCACACGCACCCGATTATTTCGAAACGGCCTCCCTGGCGGTGGAGGAAATGGTAAGGCAGGTGGGAGAGCCGGTTTTTGACGGCAATACGGGGCTGATGAAAAAGGGAGTCATTGTGCGGCATCTGGTGCTGCCCGGCTGTACGGCGGATTCCAAAAAGGTGATCCGGTATCTGTATCAGACCTATGGGGACCGCATTTTTATCAGCATTATGAACCAGTATACTCCGATTGGTGAATTTCCGGAGTTCCCGGAGTTGAACAGGCGTGTGAGCAGAAGGGAGTACGACAGGGTGGTGGATTTCGCCCTTGAGCTGGGTGTGGAAAACGGTTTTATCCAGGAAGGGGAAACCGCGGAGGAAAGCTTTATACCGGAGTTTGATGGAGAAGGCCTGTGAGCGTGTCACAGGCCTTTTTTCTAAATGATGGGAATGGCCGGTTTTTAAAGAAAAACATGGAACTTACATGTTATGGTTCAGACAGGGCCGTCCATTTTCTGCGCAGACCGTGAGAAAACGTGCCGGCGGCCTGGAAAAAAGAATTGTATCATGGCTCAGGGTGGGTTATGATGAAGGTATGTAACAACGGAAAAATGCACAGAGAGGAAAAGTCTATGGGGGAAACAAAAGCTTATACATTTAAGGTAAAACCGCAGGAGGATTCCAATATATACAGGCTGATTCAGATTGACAGCGGCAAGACGCTGGATGATCTGCACAGCGCCATACTCCGGGCCTTTGATTTTACGGCAGAGCATCTGTATATGTTCAGCAGAAACAGGAAGCCATATGACAAAGACGGTTACTATTCGCCCTATGATGAAGAAGGAAGAAGGGCGGATCAAGAAACCCTTTCAGGGCTGGGCTGGAAGCTGAAGGAAACCTGGCTTTATTTGTATGATTTCGGCGATGACTGGATGTTTGATGTGACGTTAGTAAAGATGGAGGATACGGAGAAAAAAGCGAGGACGCGCCAGCTGGAAGGAAAAGGCGTACTGGAACAGTACCCTGCTTATGAAGAAGAAGACGGCTGGGATGAAGAGGATGACTGGGAAGACGCTCCGGAGGATTTTGCGGAGGAGGCGGAAGATGCGCCCTTTGAGGATAATATCCTGCGGGATTTTTTCCTTGGAGAGGACTGGGATGAGGAAGACGATCTGGATATCATGTCTCCGGTAGAAGTGCTGCCCACGAACAAAACCATGGAAAAGCTGCTGAAGCAGAAGAGCAAGGAGGAGCTGGAGGCTCTGATGGGCAGGATGGGGATAGCGCTGCCCCCGGTCCCCAAGGGAAAACGCAAGGTCCCTGTTTATGCTGCGGCCCTGGCAGAGGAGCTGAATAAGGATATGGAGCCGTTACTCGGGCTGCTTACCGGAGAAAGCATGGAATTTCTGGTCCGGCTTACGGAGGGAAAGAAGGTTACGTTGGCAGACTGCCTGGGTATGCTGGGGGAACTGGATGTTTATTTTGCCTGCGGGCTTGCGGATTTGGAGGATTTTGATGAGGGAGTTATCAGGCTGACGCCGGAAGCCGGAAAATGTGCGGAAATTTGTTCGCAAAAGGATAGAAGGCAGCAGATCGAAGTGATTGTAAAGCTGGAGTCCAACATGAAAAGGTTCCTGAATATGTATGGGGTGATGGAAGCGGAGAAGCTTCTGCCGCTGCTCAATTCCTATACCGGCTGCAGCATGGAGATGGAAGAGTTCTATGACAAAGTTTTGGTGCCAAATGCTTGTTGGGACAACATCACTGTGCTGAAGATGGAGGGAGATGAAATTATTTATGTCTCCATCCTGGAGGAAGAGGACGCCGAATGGGTGCTGTCGCAGAGAGCGGAATTCGATGAAATTAAGGATTACAGGGAGTTCACCACGCAGGAGAGGAAGGCGCTTGAACAGGGAGGAATTATATCCTTGATTCCATCTATGAAGGAGTTGATGGACTATCTTCTGGATGTAAAAGAAGTGGAAGAAGAGGAATGTATGTTCCTGGTATCCGAGCTTTTGCATGAAGGTATGCTGGGCGTTGATATTGAGAATTTTATCGCTGAGTGCGGAGATATGCTCAGGGATAATGATATCCGGATGACACACAGATTCAGGGAAATGGTGGAAGCGGTGCTGGAGGAATGCCCGTCGGCGGTTCTGAAGGGTTACTCTATGAAGGAATATGGAAAAATGATGGAGGAATAGAGAGCATGACTCGGCATGAGGAAATAATCATGGATGTTTTTCTCTGTACAAGGTTCAATGAACGGGCGGAGCTTGTACAGAGGATGAGAGTAAAAAGGTAATTCCGCCCTCATTGGATTTTGTACTTATAGGAAGAAAAAAACTATAAGGAGAAAAACCAATGAAACAGCTCACAAATAATAAATCGGGATTTACGTACTATATTATATTCTGGCTCAGCCAGTCCGTTTCCCAGCTGGGAAGCGCCATGACGGGTTTTGCCCTGATAATCTGGGCTTACAAACAGACGGATTCCGCAATGGCGGTATCCCTGATGACCTTTTGTTCTTATGTGCCTTACATTCTTGTCAGTCTTTTTGCAGGTTCATTTATTGACCGGCACCGGAAAAAGACGATTATGCTGGCGGCGGATTCCGCCGCGGCTGTGTGCACTGTATTTGTCTGGATGCTGTTGATTAACGGCAGGCTGGATATCCGTTATATTTACGTGGTGAATGCGGTAACAGGCTTTATGAATGCGTTTCAGTTTCCGGCGCAGTCCGTGGCAGTCGGGATGCTGGTGCCCAAGGAGCTGTATGCGAGGGCAAGCGGGATGGATTCCTTTTCTTCCAACCTGCTGACGGTGGTGACACCGGTGCTGGCGGCTTCCGTCAGCTCCTTCTGGGGGTTGGAGGGCGTAATTCTCGCGGATCTTGGTTCTTTTGTTTTTGCGTTCTGTGTCCTGCTCTTTTTCGTCCGGATTCCGGAGGAGTGCAGCAGGGAAAAGAAGAAAGAGAAGCCCTTTGCCGGTCTGAAGGAAGGGATTGGTTTCCTGAAAAAGGAAAAGGGCCTGGGATTTATGATCTTCAGCATGGCGTTGATTAATTTCTTTTCCCGGCTGACCTATGAAAATATTCTGTCGCCCATGCTTCTTGCAAGGAGCGGGGGAAATGAGCAGATTATGGGGCTGGTGAGCAGTGTGATGGGCATGGGAGGGATCGCGGGCGGCCTTTTGGTTGCAACCGGGAAGATAAAGGGAAGACCGGTGAGGATGATCTATCTGTCCGCCGCTTTTTCCTTCCTGTTCGGGGATTTTGGGATCGGCATGGGCAGGGGTGCCTGGAGCTGGTGCCTGGCAGGGCTTGCGGCAAGCGTTCCTATTCCCTTTGTAGCCGCGGGACAGCGTATTATTCTGTATCACCGGGTTCCCCGGGAGATACAGGGAAGAATTTTTGCAGCAAGAAATGCGCTGCAGTATTGCAGCATCCCGGCGGGCCTTCTGCTGGGAGGCTGGCTGGCCGACTATGTATTTGAACCGTTCATGCAGGGGGGATCGGCTGCGGCACAGCTGCTTGGCAGGCTGGTTGGGACAGGGAGCGGAAGCGGAATGGCGCTGATGTTCCTGTGCACCGGCGTGCTTGGAGCAACGTCAAGCCTTTACTGGTATTGCAACAGGGAAATACGGAAGCTGGAGGAAGGGCTGGAGTGACAGCACTTTATAAGATGCAGGGGGAAAACAGTATCTGTTTTCTTCCCTGCTTTTTTTGTATAAAAAAGGGATATTCAATCAATGCGTTTTTGTGTCAGGGTTATATAAGCAGGGAAGGAATTTCAGACAACGTATGGCACTGGCATCTGGCTGAACCATCACCATTTTGGTGTACAAGGATGGTATTCATGCCGGCGGCCTTTCCGCCCTGGATATCAGCGACTGGATTATCTCCAATCATACAACTGTAATCAGGAGAGCCCGCGACATGCAGAGCGTACCGGAAAAGTTCAATCCGGGGCTTTTCATAACCGATGAGGGACGATACAAAATAGCCTGAAATATACGTGGATAATCCCAGTTCCTTTGCTACAGAAGAAAGTTCGGGATAATTATTAGACAAAATATAATTTTTATAGCCCATATCAATGCACCGCTTTAATACAGGGACAGCGTCATCGTAAAGGGTATAGTTTCCGCTGTCCAGTATTTGCTGTCTGAAATGATTATTTATAATCATTTCTTTGGCTTGGGGTACGCCCAATTTTTTATAAAATAAGGAAAACCTGTCATAAAAGGCAGTCCACCACTGTTCTCCGGTTTTATCAGTATATGCAGCTTCGGGTGTATACCAGGAGCATGCCGTCCGCAGGAAGGCTCTGATTTCATCCGGGGAAACCATAAAGTTGTGTTTTGATAGCGCGGTATGCATGGCGTCTAAAAATGATTCGTTGGGATGAATCAGAGTGCCGTCAAAATCCCAGAATAAGGCTTTTTTCATGGAGATACCTCTCATCTTGTATCAGGCTTTGGATGTACTTTAGCTATATTTCCTGTTTCACAAACACCCTGCAGCTGATCCAAAACATCAAGAATGTCCAGATAACCACAAGGAAAGGCGCAATGCACAGGCCTGTAAATGCCAATTTGTCCGTAATTACCACGCCGCCCATGGAAAGCAGCTTAAATACAAGCAGGCCAAGGGTAACAGGAATCAGAAAAGCCACTATAGAAAGGATTCGGGCCTTTTCCGCGCCGAACCTGAAAAGCAGGGGAATGACGATGCTTCCGAAAAAAATTCCCGCGCATATGCCTGCGCCGGCCACGGCAGCAGTAGTGAGCCATTCCGTAGGATCTGCCGGGTGGAAGCTGCCGAGGATAAGCCCGCCGATAATTCCCAGAACCAGGCCGGATACTGCGCCGAAGGCGGTGAAAATAAGGAGGACAATAAACTTGGCGGCAACCAGATCCTGTTTTGTAACAGGCATGACAAGCGCGTATTTTTCCCATTTTGACATGTTATCAAAGGAGAAGGTGGTAATGACCATCATGCTGCAAAGCACACAGGAAGTAGTGATATAGCTGGGCGCTCCGCCCTGGGGGAGCATAATAAAAACGAACATCACCAGGAGCAGCCCAAGCGAGCGCATATTGTGGGTAATATTATAGATATCCTTTAATATCATACTTTTCATTTCACCTGTTCCCCCTTTACATAAAGCAGAAGAATGTCATCAATGGAAGGATTGTCAATTACGATGCTCCGGTAGCGGGACATTGCCTTATTCTTGTCTTCCACGAGTACGTCCCACTGGTAGTCATTTTTACGCCAGGCCAGGATGTCAGCGGGATCCAGCCTGTGAAAATCCTCCGCGCCGCAGCGGAGAATGCCGTAGTTGTAGATCAGCTCGTCCTTGGGCTTGCTGAAAACGATTTTTCCCTGGTGGATAAAGGTGATGTAGTCGGCAACCTTTTCCAGATCCGTTGTGATGTGGGAGGACATCAGGATGGAATGTGTCTCATCCTGGATAAAATCCAGGAAAACATCCAGGATATCGTCGCGCATTACCGGATCCAGTCCGCTGGTGGCTTCGTCCAGGATAAGCAGCTTTGGATGGTGGGAAAGGGCGGCTGCAATGGAAAGCTTCATTTTCATGCCCTTGGAAAAGGTTTTGATTTCCTTGTCTGCAGGTAGCTGGAACTGGTCCAGAAAGCCCTTATAGGCAGCCGGGTCCCACTGGCGGTAAGCGGTAGCAGAGATTTTGCCCACCTTGACGGGGGTGAGGGTTTCATAAAAGTTAATGCCGTCAAACACAACGCCGATATCTTCCTTCAGCTGCCTGGGATTGTGGGAAAGCTCTTTGCCCCAGAATAAAATATTTCCGTCATCCTTCCGGATCAGGTCGAGCACGGCATTGATGGTGGTGCTTTTGCCCGCGCCGTTCTCCCCGATCAGTCCCATGATGGTTCCGCAGGGCAGTGTGAAGGATACATGATCCAGCTTAAAGCCGGGATATTCTTTTGTCAGGCCATTGATTTGTAATGCAGGTTCCATATAAACTCCCGTCCGCGTACTTTAAGACGCAAATATAATCAGGAAGAGACTTTGCCTGCCCGTCCCAGACGGCATGCTGCCACAGAGGGAAGGCCGGTGTCTGCTTTCTGTCTCCTTAAAACAAAGTCAGTTTTCTGTGTCCTCATAGAACAGAGCGATCAGCTCTGTCAGCTTATCCAGGGAAATTCCGCAGCCGCGTGCCATTTCAACGGCCTCCTGCAGATGTTCTTCTATTTTGCGCTGCTGTTCCTCCTGGAACAAATCCCTGTTTGCAGCGGATACGAAGCTGCCGCGTCCGACAGTTGTTTCGATAAATCCGTCTCTCTGCAGATCCTCATAAGCCTTCTGAACAGTGATAACACTGATATGCAGCGATTTTGCCAATGCCCGCATGGAAGGGATCGGCTCCCCTGCCTGCAGCTGGCCGGTGATAATCATTGCCTTTATCTGTGTGGTAATCTGTTCATATATGGGCTTGCTGGAGTTGTTACTGATTATTATTTCCACAAAACCCCTCCGGAGTGTTTTATAGTGTACTTATCGTACAAGTACACTATAAAACACTATATGCGGGATGTCAATAGGGTTTTTACAATATAAGAAGAAAAATAGTATCGCAATATAAACGGGAAAACAGGGTTCCATAGTGTAGACAGAAAAATAATGGTTGCTGTGAGGGTACAGAACAATTTCAAATAATGATATAATAGTAACAATTCAGACGGGATGAAACTGTTATATTTAGTAAAATCATGGCTAAGGGAGAAAAGAAGTGAAAATACACATTATTGGATGCAGCGGAACGGGAAAATCATATCTGGCAAAAAGATTATCTGAAAAGTATAATATCCCGCACTTTGATTTGGATGATATATTCTGGGACAATTCATCCGATAGGTATGGGGTAAAAATGCCTGATGAAAAAAGAAATCTAATGCTGGAAGATATCCTCCGGAAAAATGATTGGATTATAGAAGGCGTGTTTTATGACTGGCTTGATGGCAGCTTCCGTGATGCGGATGTAATTATTCTTTTAGATATTCCGAAAAGAGTTTACCGTTTTCGCATAATCCGCCGTTTTGTTAAGAGAAAGCTTGGAATGGAGCGGGCGAAGAAAGAAACGCTTTCTTCGCTCGTGGCCCTGCTGAAGTGGACAGATAAATTCCAGGATAAAAATCTTCCCCGGATATATGAAAAGTTAGGGAAATATCCGGATAAGACCATAATTTTACACAGCAGGAGAGAAGTGAATGACTATATAAAATAAGCAGATTACGGACTGCAAACTACAACGATAGCATTTTCCCGACATGACAATATAAATGCAGCAGCCTGCGCCATGCCGTTTTTTAATCATCATCTTCCTCCGAAAGCGGCAGGCTGAAAATAAATTCCGTTCCCACGCCCTCGGTACTGATAACATTGATATTTTCATTATGCGCCTGGATAATTTCCCTCGTGATGGAGAGCCCAAGGCCGGTGCCCTTCTTATCCTTGCCCCGGGAAAGATCCGTTTTATAGAAACGGTCCCAGATCAGCTTCAGGCTGTCCTTGGGAATGCCGATGCCACTGTCCTTTACGGAGACGAATACCTTGTTCCTTTTTTCTGTGGTTTCAATCTTGATAACGGAATCGGAATGGGAAAATTTGATGGCATTGTCCATCAGGTTGTAGAGTACCTGCTGTATTTTGCCCATATCCGCGTGCACGGGAAGCTGTTCGCCGGTAAGGACAAGCTCAATGGCGATATGCTTCTGCTGGCAGGTGCCCTCAAAGGAAGCCGCTGTATTGCGGATGATGGAGTTAACATCAAAATCCGATTTTTCCAGAACCATGCCCTTGGTGTTCAGGTTGTTCAGGGTGAGCAGGCTGTTGGTGAGCTTGGTGAGCCGTTCGGTTTCGTTTAGCACGATGTTCAGGTATTTTTCATGAAGCTCAGGCGGGATGGTCCCGTCCAGCATGGCTTCCAGATAACCCTTGATTGAGGTCAGGGGGGAGCGGAAGTCGTGGGAAACATTGGCGATGAATTTTTTCTGGTTGTCCTCTCCGCGGGCGATTTCACTGGCCATGTAGGAAAGGGAGGCGGCCAGGTAGCCGATTTCGTCTTCACTGTCCACCTGGAATTCATAGTGCAGGTTGCCTGCGGCATACTGTTCTGTCGCCTCCGTAATTTTGCGCAGCGGCAGGTAAACCATTTCCGTAAAAAAGATAAGGATGATCAGGGACAGCAGGAACAGGATGACCAGGATAATATAGGAAATACTGAGCAGGCTTTCGCTGGTGGAACGCAGCGAAGCCATGGCGGTATGGATGACCACATAGCCCCGGACCTTGAAATTGGAGGTGATGGGCGCATAAACGCTCAGCATTTCCCCTTCAAAGCTGTCATAAAAGGTTCCGATGGTATAGTAGGAGCCGGCGGTTTCCGTAGCGTTGAAGCCCTCGATGATGCGTGGGTGATCCAAATCCACCGGGGTGGCGGTGTCCATAATCATACGGCCGGAGGGATTGATAATCCATATGGTGGAATCCAGGTAGACGGACAGGGAATCCAGCTGTGTTTTTACCGTTTCCAGGGATGCTTCATTATTGTACAGATCCGATGCGTAGGTGTTGGCAATGAGTGTTGCTTCCTTATACAGCGTATCCGCTTTTTCTCTTTTCATATGCTCCAGGGTCATGCTGGATCCGAAGGAGGCGACGACGATGAAGCCGAAGAAGCCGAAAATCAGATATGCCAGCAGGAATTTTAAATAGAGGGTCTTTCTCATTGGTCCACCTCAGTTTTCATAATGTCATTTCTATTATACAGACCTGGTAATTGTTCAGCAGCCTCGCAATTACCAAACCTTATACTATCTTACCATATTTGCCCTGCCTTGTAATCCCCTTTGCGGGATTTGCGGATTTGCCCTGAATTTGTGGTATTAAAAAGTATTCTATTCTATAATATAGGTATACAAATCAACATCTAAATTGGGGGAGGGAAAAAATGAAAGTCAAATTTCCGGATTACAATAATTGCATTACAAACATCCCAAATTCTATACTGAAATATTTTGGATATGAGGAAGGACGAAAAACAAGCAGTTTGTTAGATTCTTATCTGAAAAAAGAATATGATAATGTCGTTGTACTTTTATTAGATGGCATGGGAAAATGTATAATTGACGGGAACCTGGATAAGGAAGGTTTCTTTCAAAGTCATTTGGAAGCGGTATATAGTTCTACATTTCCGCCGACGACAGTGGCGGCAACGACTTCTATGCTTAGTGGAATGAATCCATGTGAACACGGCTGGCTTGGCTGGGATTGTTATTTCCCGCAGATAAACAAGAATGTAACTGTTTTTTTGAATAAGGAGATGGAAACAGGTCTGTCTGCGGCTGATTATAATGTTGCATTCAGATATTGCGGATATGAAGACATTGTTCAAAAAATCAATAGAATATGCGGGAAAGAAACAGCGCATTACGTTCTTCCTTTTCTTGCTCCATATCCGCGGACATTTGAAGATATCACCAACCGCATTGCTGATTTGTGCAGTCAGCCCGGCAAAAAATTTATCTATAGTTATTGGAGTGAGCCGGATACTACGATGCATAGAAAGGGATGCTATAGCGAAGAATCAAAGCAACTCCTTCAAGATATTGAGTCCAGGGTAGAAAAAATGTGCAGCGGGCTTGATAAAACACTGTTTATAATTACTGCGGATCATGGACATATGGATTCGAAATGTGTTGCAATCGGAGCTTACCCAAAGATTCAGGAATGCCTTGTCAGGTTGCCATCGATTGAACCGAGAGCCTTGAATCTCTTTGTCAGACAGGAGAAAAAAGAACAATTTCTCAGTGAGTTTCAAAAAGAGTTTGGGGAGAAATTTTTATTGATGTCAAAGGAAGAAGTAATTCAAAGGCAATTGTTCGGACCAGATACAGAGCATCCTTCTTTTAGGGACATGTTAGGGGATTACCTTGCGATAGCAGTAAGTGACTTAACCATTTGCTGTACAAAGGAAGAGGCTGATAATTTAATCGGTGTACATGCCGGAATGACAGATGCGGAGATGGAAATTCCGTTGATTATCATTGAGAATTGAACCTTCTCTTAATTGGGGATAAGGAGAGTTAAAGTATGTCTGAAAAACCTGCAATTATTTTTATTACCTGTGATGAAATGCGCTTGGATACGTTAAGCTGCTATGGGGGGACCGCGGTGGATACACCGAACATAGACAGTCTGATGCATCAGGGGACAAAGTATGAAAACTGCTATACGGTGAGCCCGTTGTGCCTGCCTGCGCGCTGTTCCATGCTGACAGGGCTGTATCCGCATAACAGCGGGGCCTACAGCAATTTCCGCAGGTGTCCGCTGAATCAGAACCTGCCGAATATTTTTACGGAGCTGAGGAAGGCGGGATATGCCACCTCGATGATAGGAAAATGCCATTTCGCACCGGTTCCTTATGATGAGACAAAACCGGACCGTACGCTGCCTTATGATGATTTTAAGGAATATTATATGTCGCTTGGCATTGAGCATCTGGAGCTGCAGGATGATAAACAGGTATCGGTCTGGTATTATGACGATTACAGTAAGGAACTGGATCGGGCCGGGTATCTGAAGGAGTATCGTGACTGTACATGGAATGACAGTCTGGGCAAGGTATTTCCTTTTCCGGGACCGGTTCAGTGGCATCCCGACGCTTGGGTGGGCGATCATGGGGCGCGTTTTATAGAAGCGGTTTCTTCCGGGGAAAAGCCGCAGTTTACCTGGATATCCTTCAGCGGGCCGCATTATCCGTTTGATGCGCCGCAGGAGTATTACGGGAGAGTCAATCAGGACGGACTTCCTTCCTGCCGCCGCAGGGAGGGGGAATTGGAGGATGCCGCAAGAATCCATCATGACAGCTACTTCGGCGGCGGGCATATCGACGGATGCGGCACTGCGCCGGGGCACGCCTGCCGGAATTATACGGAGGATTACTGGAAACGGCTGCAGATCAGCTATTACGCCAATATCGCGCTGATTGACGATGAGGTGGGAAAGATATTGGAGGCAGTGAAAAAACGCTACGGCGAAAATGCGCTTGTGATTTTTACCGCCGATCATGGAGAAATGCTGGGAAACCATGGTGTCTGGGGGAAACATGATTGTGCGTATGATGATGTATGGCGGATCCCACTGCTGGTGCGTTTCCCGGGACAGAGTGAGCCTGCTGTCTGCAGGGGGATGGTCAATCTGACGGATATCCTCCCTACGTGCCTGGCGGCCGGGGGCGCGCAGCCTGTTGCGTGTGACGGCCGGGCGCTGCAGGAGAGAACGGAATATCCGGCGTATACCTTCAGCGAATCCGAGGGCTTCTGCGCAGTAACCGATGGCAGCTGCAAATATGTCCATGTGCAAAAAGACGGACATAATCACCGGGAGTTCCTGGATTTGCGCAGTGATCCGGAGGAGTTTGAGAATCAGATGGACAATCCGGAGCTTGACGGGGATAAGGCGCGGCTGATGGAACGAATGATAAGCCATTTTATGCCCCATGTGCTGCCATAAAAACAGCGGTCAAAAACCGGCGGAGGCTGATATGATACTTGTCTGCTTGACAAGAGCCATATCAGCCTCCGCCGGTTTTTGTTATCTTACCTCAAATTTATACCCAATCCCCCAAATCGTAGCGATTCTCCAGGACTCATGGTCCTTTATTTTCTCTCTCAGCCGCTTGATATGTACATCCACGGTACGGGTATCGCCGATGTATTCATAGCCCCATATCTGATCCAGAAGCTGTTCCCTGGTAAAAACATGATTGGGAGAGGAAGCGAGGAAATAAAGAAGCTCCAGCTCCTTAGGCGGCATTTCCACGGATTTTCCCATGTAGATGACGGAATAGTTGGTCTGGTTGATGGTGAGATCCGGGTATTCCACACACTTGATGCCCGTGGGCTCCGCCGCTGCGGGAGCCGCCTTATAACGGCGCAGCACGGCTTTGACGCGGGCCACCAGCTCCTTGGAGTCGAAGGGCTTTTCCATGTAATCGTCGGCGCCCAGCTCCAGCCCCAGCACCTTGTCAAAAATCTCGCCCTTGGCGGAAAGCATGATGATGGGAATATTGGATTTGCTCCGTACCTCGCGGCAAACCTGATAGCCGTCGATGCCAGGGAGCATCAGATCCAGCAGGATCAGGTTGGGGGTAAAGCTGTCCACTGCGGAAAGGGCGGATTCCCCATCCCCCACAATCATGGTTTCAAAGCATTCCTTAGTGAGGTACAAAGAGATCAGCTCCGCAATATTGTTGTCGTCGTCCACAATCAGAATTTTCTGTTTATTTACCATGTGGTTAGTCTCCTTTGCTGTGACAAGTGGGCATGCTTTCACAGGCCCCGGCGGCCGGGCCGCCGGAATCCTTATGAAAGCAGGCTCAGGATTTAAATTCTACTATGGTGACACCTGCGTCTCCTTCGCCGTATTCACCCAGGCGGTAGGATTTCACATATTTCACCCTGCGCAGGTGGTTCTGTACTGCGCTTCTTAACGCGCCCGTCCCCTTGCCGTGTACAATGCGCACACTGGGCAGGTGGGCCAGATAGGCGTCATCCAGATATTTGTCGAGAACGGACATGGCTTCGTCCACTGTTTTGCCCAGAAGGTTGATCTCCGCGGAAACGGAGAGGGATTTGGACATACGGATTTTGCCGGAGCCGGTACGCGCGCCTTTGGCTGTGGTTGCGGCATCTTTTTCCTGGACAAGGACCAGATCGCGTATATTTGTCTGGGTGCGGATAATGCCGCACTGTACGAACAGATTGCCTTTATTGTCGGGAAGCGTGCTCACGGTTCCCTTCAGCCCCATGGATACGATGCGCACGGTTTCACCCAGCTTTAACTGGGAGGGCTTCAGGCCGGCTGTCGCGGGCTGATCGTTTTTAACGGCCAGCTTTTCATTTTTGTCGGAGATTTTCCCGCGCAGCTTTTCCCTTGCTTTTTCCAGATCCTTCATGGAAGCGCCGGGACCGGCCTTCTGGAAGGCGCGGATGGTTTCGTCCGCTGTATTTTTGGCATCCTGGAGGATTTCGCGGGCCTGTTCGTTGGCTTCGCGTAAAATCCGTTCCTTAGCCTGGTCGATTTTTTCCTGTTTGGCTTCCAGCTGCTTCTTCAGCGCTTCTACTTCCCGCTTATAAGCGGCGATTTCCTGCTGTTCCTTCTCTATTGTAACACGGCTTTGCTCCAAATCGGTAAGCAAATCTTCAAAGCTTTTATCCTCCGCGCTGATCTGTGTGCGCGCGGCATCGATAATTTCGTCGGAAAGCCCCAGCCTGGAAGAGATGGCAAAGGCGTTGCTCTTGCCGGGAATGCCGATGAGAAGACGGTAAGTGGGACGCAGGGATTCCACGTCGAACTCGCAGCAGGCGTTTTCCACAAAGGAGGTGGAAAGGGCATAGACCTTCAGCTCGCTGTAGTGGGTGGTGGCCATGGTGCGGATGCCCCTGTCATGCAGGTAATTCAGGATGGCGATAGCAAGCGCCGCTCCCTCGGTAGGGTCGGTGCCGGCGCCCAGCTCATCAAAAAGACAGAGGGAATCGGCGTCTGCATTTTTCAGGATGGAGACGATGGAGGTCATATGAGAGGAGAAGGTACTCAGGCTCTGCTCAATGCTCTGCTCATCCCCGATGTCTGCATAGACCTCATGGAAAATGGAAAGCTCCGAACGGTCCAGGGCGGGAATATGAAGGCCGGCCTGCCCCATCAGGCAGAAAAGCCCCGTTGTTTTCAGGGATACCGTCTTACCGCCGGTATTGGGGCCGGTGATGATGAGCAGGTCATAATCCCTTCCCAGGCGGATATCGATGGGCACCGTGGTTTTTTTATCCAGGAGGGGATGTCTTGCCCCTCTGATATTGATTATGTGTTCGTTGTTAAAGACAGGCTCCGTGGCATTCTGTTCCAGGGCAAGGGATGCCTTGGCAAAAACAAAGTCCAGGCGCGTAAGGATTTTCTGGTTTTCCGCAATATCCTCTGCGTGGTCGGCAACCTGGGCGCTGAGAGCGGCCAGAACCTTTTCTATTTCTTCCTGTTCTTTGATTTCTAGCTCGCGCATCTGGTTGTTCAGGTTAACCACCGCAGCGGGCTCAATGAAAAGGGTGCTTCCGGTGGAGGACTGATCGTGGATCATGCCCGGCACCTGGCTCCGGTATTCAGCCTTGACCGGGATACAGTAGCGTCCGTTTCTGGAAGTAATCAGGGCATCCTGCAGGTAGGAATGCAGGGAGCCGTTAACCATGCCGGACAGCTGGGAATGGATGCGGTCCGTGGTAACCGCCATGCTGCGGCGCACATGCTTCAGGCCGGGGCTGGCGTCGTCGCTGATTTCCTCTTCGGAAAGGATGCAGCGGTAGATTTCGTTGGAAACAAGGGTCAGCGGTTCGATGCCCTGAAAAAGAGGGGTGAGGGAATCCTCCTCCATGTCCTCCCTTTCCTGGCGTCCGTAGGCCTTAACCCGTCCTGCATTCTCCAATAGCCCTGCGATGCGCAGAAGCTCCGGCGCGGACAACGTAGCGCCGATTTCCAGGGATTTCAGGCTCATGCCCAGCTCCCGGTTGTTGCCGAAGGAGATGCTGCCTTTTTTGAAAAGACGGGTGAGGGCGTCTCCTGTTTCCCTCTGGGCGGCACGGATGTCGTCCAGCTCCGTCATAGGTGTCAGCTCGCGGCAAAGCTTGCGTCCCGGGTCGGAGGTCGCATGCTCGGTGAGGCGGGCGATAATTTTGTTATATTCAAGCGTCTTTAATACTTTTGCGTTCATTTTCTGGTAATATTACTCCTTTTTCATGAAAGAGGGCAGCGGCGGGTCATCGCTGCCGATAGTAGGTATGCATTGGCAATGGTGCCTTGTGGGAACCGGTATGGCGCAGCCCTGCTGTCTGCGGCATTTAACGGGTTACCGACATTATAGCATGGCGGGAGGCGAGATCCAATAGCGGAAAAGTGCGGAATGAAGGAAAAAGAATTGTCTTTATTAACCGTGAAACTGCATTTTAGATTCAGATATGGCGAAAGGAATGTATTTTAGTGTGAAAATGCAGAAATAAGTAACTGTGAGGGGGCTGGGAAACTGTGCATGAAAGTGGTCCGAGCCAATGGGAATGTAAAACGGAGGAGGGGTTCGGATGTTGTTAACAAAAATATATCCTTGGGTTTATCAAAAGGAGTGGTACGTTTTCTTTTAAGAAAGCTAATTGGAGGACAAAATTGGTCTTTTTAGGATAAATGTAACAATAATAATATTTATCTTTTATAATGATATAAAAGCGTGAAATATAGGGGGACATAATGGATGATATAAAAATATCTAATAGCATTTACCTATCAGCAGCCACTTTAGAAATAATAATAATACTTTTATTAAAAGCTAATTCCTCAATCGCATATTATCATGGATTAGTCTGGTGTCTGCCAATAGCGTTAATTTCAATATCAGTTTATAGGTGCATAAAGAAATATTTATAAAATATTCTATTATACAGCAGGTATAGAAATTTATTATAAAACTACGGATTGAAAAGATTAATGAACAAGAGGTGCCGCAGTTTTTTATGAAGTTATTTTTTATTATGATGGAGAAACTAATGAGAATAAAAAAGATAATAGTATCCGTATTCACTGTAATGTTATTGGGAGTAGCAATGTCTATTCCTGTATCCGCAGCAAAAACGCCGCCGTGTCCTAATTTTGGGTACGTAGATATTCTTGTAAATGATGAGTTAGGGCTAATTATTGAAACAAGGACAGCTGCTGTTGACGGAAGGCCTGTGGGCACAGCATTTGAAGCAGAAACCTGTTATTCGCAGGCGTTTATAAATACTCCAACAATACCGGAACAGGAAACATTAAGGACGTTCACTCATAGCATATATGATCAAAATCATCAGAAGATTGCAGCAGTGTGTTCAACATTGCGCAGCGTTAATTCTCAGGTGGATTCATGGGCACAGATTCTGGATATTTCGGCTAGTGCTGACAAATCCGCAGAGGCAGATTATCAGATTACCTTTGATATTTCAAAAAAAGGGGTGGACGGGTATTTATACATCTATTTTGATGGAGCACCTGCCGGTACAATGCATTATAAAATCTTCACGGAGGGAACAAAGGAAAATCCCTGATAATTAATTTCCATACGCCAGTGACAGAGGCTGCCGTTTAACGATTAAAAAATTGTTAAGACGGCGGCCTTTTTCCGCAACAGTGCAGACAGTCCTGAACTGTTGCCTTTTTTTGCTTTTTGCGACCAAAAAGCTGCATTTTAGGGTCAGATGTAACAAATATGATGCATTTTACTGATAAAATGTAGAAAACTATAATCGCGAAAGCGCCGGACAGCTGTGAAAAGGAGCGGTACGGCGCAGATACAGACCGCAAAAGAGGGGGAAGAGAATTTGATAAGGATAGCCCTGGTAGATGATGATACTAATTTTCATATTATATGCAGCAGATATGTGAGAGAGTTTTTCCATGCAAATAACAGAATGCATGAGCTGCGGCTTTATAGCAGCCCGGAAATGGTAATATATGATTTAAAAGAGGGAAGGGATTCGGACGTTTATTTTCTGGATGTGGAAATGCCGGGAATGAACGGCTTTGAACTGGCGGAGAAAATACGGGAGCATTCCCCGGAGGCCTGCCTTATTTTTCTGACCTCCCATACGGAGCTGGCAATGGAGGGCTATGAGGTAAAGGCGTTTGCCTACCTGCCAAAGAGCCTGGCCGGGGAAAAAATCAGGCCTGCTCTGCAGCGTTTCCTGGATGAATATAAAAAGAAGAAAAAGAAAGCCTATTTGATAGAGACGCCCTCCAGATTCGAACGTGTAGAGTATGATGAGATTATCTATCTGTACAGAGAGAAAAAGTATACCGTCCTCGTACTGCAGGACAGGCAGGTACATGTGAGAAAACCGCTTCGGGTAGTTTGTGAGGAACTGGATTCGGAAAATTTTATGTTTATTGAAAGGGGATTTGTTGTTAATATAGAACATATACTCAGGCTGGCGGATCGGGATCTTACCATGAGAAACGGTGATGTGCTGCCTGTGGGGAGAACCTATTTGAAAACGGTGAAGAGGATGCTTCTTCATTTTTGGAAGGACAGGATATAAGGGTTATGATAGGAATGAGGCTTGCACAGTGGCTGCTTACTGCCGCTGAAATGTGCGGTGTGTTTTATATTTTTCTTATGTTTTTTGAGAGACGCAGCGAGAAAATGTGGAACAGCGTGCTGCTTGGCATAATGATAGTGGTATTGTCGGGACTGACGGTATGGCAGCGGGAGGATACCGCCATGTATTCCCGTTATTTTATGCTTGCATGTATCCTGGCAGTAACGATTGCGGCGCTGGCTTTTTTCAGGACGGGATTCTGGAAGGGGTTACTGGCGACGGCACTGTATTTTGAGACGGTTTATTTCCTGGATGTATTATCCGGTTACCTGGGGCAGCTGGCGACAGGGGATGAGGATTTTGTCGCCGTTATCCAGAAAGTCCTGAACCCGGAGAGACTGTTTGTGATGACGGTGAGCAGGCTGCTGGTGCTGGGGGCTGTGCTGGCAGCCGTCCATTATAAAGGGATTGTCAGGAATATATTTGTGCGGTACAAGCTGGTGGTCGCTGTGTTTGTTTTGTTGGAGCATATCGGACTGCTTTATTGCGATCAGGTTTTCTATTCTTCTGTAGTGAAAAAGAGGCGGATTGATATTTATTTTGTGTTTTTCCCTTTACTGATTTTGTTTGTTCTTATTCTGACGATTGTTTTTATTCTGTATATGGAAAAGAAGAATGAACTGGAGAATTTCAGTATCCGGAACGAGATGGCGGAGAAAAGCTATCAGGAAATGATCGTGCTTTATCAGCAGAGGGATCGGATTTATCATGACATGAAAAACCACATTGCCGTGCTTTCGGCACTGATGGAAGACGCTGATCCGGAGCCGGCAAGGCAGTATATCAGCAAGATTCAGAAACCGATCAGGGAGCTGGAGCAGAAAAGATATACGGCCAGCCGTATTGTGAATATTATTATGAATGACAAGGTGAGAAGGGCGGAAGCGGCAGGCATCAGCCTGCATGTGAAGGCGCTTGAGGTGGGACGGAATGCTGTGGAGGATATGGACTGGTGTACGATTCTGGCTAATCTGCTGGACAATGCCATTGAGGCGTGCGAAAAGATCCCGGAGGAAGAGCGGAGGATAGATTTCTATCTGGTTCAGAAGGACAGCATAATCATCCTGAAGATATCCAATCCCTACAGCCGCGGTATTCAGGCGGAGGGGGACAGGCTGCGGAGCCGGAAAAGAAATAAAGCGCTGCATGGGATTGGGCTGGAGAGCGTCAGAAATTCGGTGGAGAAGTATAATGGGACGTTTGAATTCTCTTATGAAGGGGAGGTGTTCAGGGTTAGTGTAATGTTGTTTGTGTGAAGGTAATTTCAGGAATCAGAATTTTGTGCAGATATCAGAATCTGCTGTAATGCCATTATATATGCTTCAAATTGATTAAAACCGAATGGGGTAATTGTATAAGTAGTTTTTGTCTTTTTATTCAGGATTACTTTTTCAGAACAAATATAATTCCAGTCTTCCAGCTTTGAAAGCTGGACACTTAGATTGCCGCGGGTAGCCTGTGTTAGTTCCAGAAGTTCTATGAAAGAACGTGAGGAGGTGAGCAGGCTGCTTATTATTTTAAGACGCAGAGAGGAGCAAAAAGCTTCCGGGATTTCATTTATTTTCATGAGTTTTCTCTCTTAAAAAAAGACCTAATAGAATATAGCCGATACAAATGGCAAAAAAGTAATAAATACTGACAAAATTCAGGGATGCATTTTCTGAGGCTGGTAGGTGTAGAGGAATACCTGAATTGGTGAAGCAGGTAATAAGCAGCAGGTAGGCGAAGAGCAGGAAAACAGAAACCAGCCTGAGAAATTTTCTGCCGATAATATAGGAAGAAATAATCAGAAAAATGGAAAACAGCAGTACTTCAGAAAACTGTTGAATTTGAAACAATATAGGTAGTTGTGCGGAATTGCTTTTGTGATACATATATTTTTCAATAATTTCAACTGCTATAGTTAACGCAGGGATTGCTATGACGAAAATACCCCAGGTATTGAGCAGACCCAAATAATATTTGTTGGTATAATTCCTTTCGGAACGATATATTAAAAGGTAGCCGACAAAAAGGAGTAAAGTTAGTATGGGAGCTGCAATTACATAAATATTAATAAGTGTTGGATGAAATACGGAAATAAGACCTGCAAAAAACAATAGTGTGTAATAGCATCCAAGCATAAAACAGATAGAATATACTCCGTGGTAATTTGTTTTGGTATTTTCCAGAGTATTCTTTATGAGGGTGAGATCGTCTATTGCTGATATGATTTTTTCTTCCATGCACGGCCTCCTTTTCTTTTATGGTTTATATTATAAACTGGTTTGCAAAAAAGTCAATATATAACTATTTAGTGCCTGCTGATTAAGCCAGTTTTATT
>NZ_KE992705.1:0-3025 GCF_000466465.2 Clostridium sp. KLE 1755 | reverse complement strand
AAAAAAGAAATGAAGATTTCAAATAAAAAGGCATACAACGCTATGTATGCTGGTAACGAGACCAAAAAAGGACGAGTTACAACAGGTTAAGCTGTAAAGAGCACAGGGCGGATGCCTTGGCACTAAGAGCCGATGAAAGACGCGATAAGCTGCGAAAAGCTGCGGTGAGGAGCAAATATCCCGTGACCCGCAGATGTCTGAATGGGGAAACCCGGCGGAGCAAACCTCCGTCACCGTATACTGAATCCATAGGTATGCGGAGGGAACCCGGTGAACTGAAACATCTAAGTAGCCGGAGGAAGAGAAAGAAAATATATCGATTCTGTGAGTAGCGGCGAGCGAAAACGGAAGAGCCCAAACCAGTGTGCGTGCATGCTGGGGTTCGGACTGCAGACGTTACGAACAAGGTTAGCAGAACGGTCCTGGAAAGACCGGCCAGAGAGGGTGAAAGCCCCGTAAGCGAAAACCGAGTGAGGACAGCAGTATCCAGAGTACCACGAGACACGAGAAACCTTGTGGGAAGAAGCGGGGACCACCCCGTAAGGCTAAATACTCCTTAGTGACCGATAGCGCATAGTACTGTGAAGGAAAGGTGAAAAGGACCCCGGGAGGGGAGTGAAAGAGAACCTGAAACCCTGTGTTTACAAGCTGTGGAAGTACCTCAGGGGTACAACCGCGTACTTTTTGTAGAACGGTCCGGCGAGTTGCGGGTGCTGGCAAGGTTAAGTCCTTAAGGGACGGAGCCGAAGGGAAACCAAGTGTCAATAGCGCGTGAAGTCAGCATCTGCAGACCCGAAACCGGGTGATCTATCCATGTCCAGGTTGAAGTTGTCGTAAAAGACAATGGAGGACCGAACGCACATCCGTTGAAAAGGGTGGCGATGAGGTGTGGATAGGGGAGAAATTCCAATCGAACCCGGAGATAGCTGGTTCTCCTCGAAATAGCTTTAGGGCTAGCCTCGTATTAATGCCATGGAGGTAGAGCACTGAATTTCCTAGGGGGCGTCAAAGTCTACCGAAGAATATCAAACTCCGAATGCCATAGGTATGATGTACGGGAGTCAGACTGCACGAGATAAGTTGGGCAGTCAAAAGGGAAAGAGCCCAGACCTACAGCTAAGGTCCCAAAGTACGTGTTAAGTGGAAAAGGATGTGGGATTTCAAAGACAACTAGGATGTTGGCTTAGAAGCAGCCATACATTCAAAGAGTGCGTAATAGCTCACTAGTCGAGAGGTCCTGCGCCGAAAATGTCCGGGGCTGAAACACGACACCGAAGCTTAGGAATACAAGTAATTGTATTGGTAGAGGAGCAATCTTACCGGGACGAAGCAGTACTGTAAGGTATTGTGGACTGGTAAGAAGAGAGAATGCCGGAATGAGTAGCGAGATGGAGGTGGGAATCCTCCAGGCCGAATATCTAAGGTTTCCAGGGTAAAGCTGATCTGCCCTGGGTAAGTCGGGGCCTAAGGCGAGGTCGAAAGACGTAGCCGATGGACAACAGGTTGAGATTCCTGTACTATCATATGACAGAACTGTGGGGACACAGAAGGAAAGCCTGAGCCGGGAAAGGGAAAACCGGTGCAAGCGGAGTAGGAGTCAGACTGGAAAAACCGTCTGGCAATCTGAAGCCGTGATGCGTACCGAACTAGAGTAGGGAAGCAGGCGGGCCGGCTGTCGAGAAAAGCCGCTATTGTTCATATGATACCCGTACCGTAAACCGACACAGGTGGATGAGGAGAGAATCCTAAGGCCGGCGGGAGAAGCATTGTTAAGGAACTCGGCAAAATGACCCCGTAACTTCGGGAGAAGGGGTGCCTCTGAAAGGAGGCCGCAGAGAATAGGCTCAAGCAACTGTTTAGCAAAAACACAGGTCTATGCGAAACCGAAAGGTGAGGTATATGGGCTGACGCCTGCCCGGTGCTGGAAGGTTAAGAGGAGGAGTCAGGCAACGAAGCTCCGAATTTAAGCCCCAGTAAACGGCGGCCGTAACTATAACGGTCCTAAGGTAGCGAAATTCCTTGTCGGGTAAGTTCCGACCCGCACGAAAGGCGTAATGATTTGAGCGCTGTCTCGACAATGCACCCGGTGAAATTGAAGTACCAGTGAAGATGCTGGTTACCTGCGCCAGGACGGAAAGACCCCATGGAGCTTTACTCCAGCTTGATACTGGGATTCGATGCTGTATGTACAGGATAGGTGGGAGACTAAGAAGTGATTACGCCAGTAATCATGGAGTCAATGTTGGGATACCACCCTTGCAGCATTGGATTTCTAACCTGCGCCCGTGACCCGGGCGGGGGACAATGTCTGGCGGGGAGTTTGACTGGGGCGGTCGCCTCCGAAAGGGTATCGGAGGCGCTCAAAGGTTCCCTCAGGATGGTTGGAAACCATCCGGAGAGTGCAAAGGCATAAGGGAGCTTGACTGTGACACCGACGGGTGGAGCAGGTACGAAAGTAGGACTTAGTGATCCGGTGGTATTAAGTGGGAATGCCATCGCTCAACGGATAAAAGCTACCCTGGGGATAACAGGCTTATCACTCCCAAGAGTTCACATCGACGGAGTGGTTTGGCACCTCGATGTCGGCTCATCGCATCCTGGGGCTGTAGCAGGTCCCAAGGGTTGGGCTGTTCGCCCATTAAAGCGGTACGCGAGCTGGGTTCAGAACGTCGTGAGACAGTTCGGTCCCTATCCGGCGCAGGCGGAGGATATTTGAGAGGAGCTGTCCTTAGTACGAGAGGACCGGGATGGACGGACCGCTGGTGTATCTGTTGACGACCAACGTCATGGCAGAGTAGCCAAGTCCGGCAGGGATAAACGCTGAAGGCATCTAAGCGTGAAGCCCCCCTCAAGATGAGATATCCCAATAAGTAAGACCCCTTAGAGAGTATGAGGTAGATAGGCTGGAGGTGGAAGTGCAGTAATGTATGTAGCTGACCAGTACTAATCGGTCGAGGGCTTATCCTGAAAGAAGCAGGTTTTGGAGAGAAAAGAGATTAGATTCAATGTTCGGTTTTGAGGGTAT
>NZ_KE992704.1:0-14687 GCF_000466465.2 Clostridium sp. KLE 1755 | reverse complement strand
TAAAAACGCAGCGGTACTAACGACGCAGAGTACGCGTCGTAAGGACCGGCGTTTTTAGACGACCCGTACAGAAAGCATAGCCCGCCGGGGGGACGCCATACAGGGGGAGCCACAGGGAGCCGGCCAGGGATTCGGCGGGACGCGAAGGTTTTTGCAGGAAAAGGACATAAAGGGCAGGGTGGGTAGGATGGGGGTGCTTTTACTTTTAATAAGTATGCCGGATACTTTGGAAGTGTACCCGGCAAGTGTTTTTTTATTTTTTGGGGGCTATTTTGTGTTGTATGAATGTGGTGCTGGGGGCGGCTTTTTTTGGGGGGGATTTCAGATGTCCTGCCTCGCAGCTGTAATTATGAGTTTGGTGTCGGCGGCAGGTCATCTGCGTCGAAGACTTCGCTGATGGCGGCGCCGGGGGATACCATGGGGAATACTTTGTCGTCTTCGGGGATGATGCATTCAATTAGGACGGGGGAGCCGGAGGCGATCGCTTTGTTTATTGCGGGGGCTACTTCTTCTTTTTTGGTGACACGGATGGCCATGCAGCCCAGGCCTTCCGCTACTTTGCAGAAGTCCACTTTGTCTGCCAGGATGGTCTGGGAGTATCTGTGGTCGTAAAAGAGGGTCTGCCATTGTCTTACCATTCCCAGTACGTGGTTGTTGATTACGATCTGGATGATGGGGATGTTGTAGCGGCTGGCGGTGGCCAGTTCGTTCATGTTCATGCGGAAGCAGCCGTCTCCTGCAATGTTGACGCATATTTTATCCGGGCGTCCCATTTTGGCTCCTATGCAGGCTCCCAGGCCGTAGCCCATGGTGCCCAGGCCGCCGGAGGAAATGAAGGTGCGGGGCCTGGTGTAATGGTAGTATTGCGCCGCCCACATCTGGTGCTGGCCTACATCGGTGGTGATGATTGCGTCGCCGCCGGTAATGCGGTCCAGTTCTTCGATTACGTAGGGGCAGCTCAGCTGGCTTTCGTCGTATTTGAGGGGGTATTTTTCCATCAAATCACGGATATGGGCAGTCCATTCCTTGTGGTCGCACTGGGGAAGGCTTTCGTTGAGGGTGTCCAGGATTTCTTTCAGGTCTCCTACGAGCGCTGCGTCGGCCCGCATATTTTTGTTGATTTCGGCCGCGTCAATATCTATATGCAGAATTCTGGCATTGGATGCGAATTTTTTGGCGTTTCCCACGACACGGTCGGAAAAACGGGCGCCCAGGGCAATAAGCAGGTCGCATTCGCTCACGCCAAGGTTGGAGGCTTTGGTGCCGTGCATTCCGATCATACCGGTATAGAGGGGGCTGTGTCCGTCAAAGGCGCCTTTTCCCATCAGGGAATCACAGACGGGAGAATCCAGCTTCGCAGCAAACTCCCTGACCTGTTGTGCCGCTCCGGAAAGGACTGCGCCTCCGCCCACATAAATGTAGGGTTTTTTTGACGTTGTAAGAAGCCTGAGGGCGGCTTCCACTTCCTCCGGGGTAAAACGGCTGCCATGCTCCGGCGGCTCCGGCTTCTTCGGCGTGTATTCGCAGAGGGCTGCAGTCACGTCCTTGGTTACGTCCACGAGAACCGGGCCGGGACGTCCGGAAGCCGCGATATGGAAGGCTTTGCGAAGGGTATCCGCCAGGATGCTCACGTCTTTTACAATATAGCCGTGCTTTGTGATGGGCATGGTCACGCCTGCGATGTCCACTTCCTGGAAGGAGTCCTTTCCCAGCATGGGCAGTGTTACGTTGGCGGTAATCGCCACCATGGGAATGGAATCCATGTAGGCTGTGGCAATGCCCGTCACCAGATTGGTGGCGCCGGGGCCGCTGGTGGCCAGGCAGACTCCCACCTTTCCTGTGGCTCTTGCGTAGCCGTCAGCCGCATGTGCCGCCCCCTGTTCATGAGAGGTGAGCACATGAAAAATTTCATCCTGATGTTTATACAGGGCATCATATACATTGAGGATCGTTCCCCCGGGATAGCCGAATACTGTATCCACGCCCTGTTCCTTCAGACATTCTACGATGATTTCCGCTCCTGTCAGCTGCATACATTCCTCCGTTCCGCCGTTGTTTCACGGCACTGCATTTATCTCTTGCGCCGGGCGGCAGCGGGGAGCATACATATTTCCTCTGACTGCCGCCTTTGGCATTTTTTTATTTTATTTCAAGGATGGCTCCTCTGTTGGCGCTGGTAACCATTTTGCGGTACCTGTCCAGATAACCGGAGGTTACCTGGGGCTGTCTGGGCTGCCATTTGGCGCGCCTTTTCTGCATTTCTTCATCGGAAACCTTCACATCCAGACGGTTTTCGGGGATGTTGATGCTGATGATATCTCCCTCTTCCACCAGTGCGATAGGGCCGCCCACCGCTGCCTCCGGGCACACATGGCCGATGGAAGCGCCTCTGGAAGCGCCGCTGAAGCGGCCGTCCGTGATCAGGGCGACTGTGGAACCCATTCCCATGCCGGCAATGGCAGAGGTGGGATTGAGCATTTCACGCATGCCGGGGCCGCCCTTGGGGCCTTCGTAGCGGATTACCACCACATCCCCGGGTACGATTTTGCCTCCCTTGATGGCGGCAATGGCATCGTCCTCGCAGTCAAATACTCTGGCCGGACCTTCATGGACCATCATTTCCGGGGCTACGGCGGAACGCTTCACCACAGCTGTCTCCGGAGCCAGATTTCCCTTCAGCACGGCGATTCCGCCGGTTTCGGAGTAGGGATTTTCTATCGGGCGGATTACGTCAGGGTTCTTGTTGACGCAGCCGGCAATATTTTCAGCTACCGTCTTTCCGGTAACGGTAATGAGATCCGTGTATAACAGATTCTTCTTGTTCAGTTCGTTCATAACCGCATAGACGCCGCCCGCTTCGTTCAGATCCTCGATGTAGGTGGGGCCTGCCGGGGCCAGGTGGCACAGGTTCGGTGTTTTAGCGGAAAGCTCGTTGGCGATTTCCATGTTCAGCTCCACGCCCGCTTCATGGGCGATGGCAGGAAGATGGAGCATGGAGTTGGTGGAGCAGCCAAGGGCCATATCCATGGTCAGGGCGTTTAAGAATGCCTTTTCCGTCATGATGTCTTTCGGCTTGATATCCTTTTCCACCAGCTGCATGATCTGCATGCCGGCATGCTTTGCCAGACGGATCCTTTCAGAGTAAACCGCAGGGATGGTGCCGTTTCCTCTAAGGCCCATGCCCAGTGCCTCTGTCAGGCAGTTCATGGAATTGGCCGTATACATGCCGGAGCAGGAGCCGCAGGTAGGGCAGGCCTTTTCTTCAAATTCCTGCAGTTCCTCCATGGACATGGTTCCTGCGGCAACGCTTCCCACCGCTTCAAACATGGAGGAAAGGCTTGTTTTATGTCCGCACACATGTCCCGCCAGCATGGGGCCGCCGGAAACAAAAATAGTGGGGATATTGATTCTTGCGGCAGCCATCAGAAGGCCGGGAACGTTCTTGTCGCAGTTGGGGATCATTACCAGGCCGTCAAAACCATGGGCCATGGCCATACATTCCGTGCTGTCACAGATCAGGTCTCTCGTTACCAGGGAATATTTCATGCCGACGTGTCCCATGGCGATGCCGTCGCATACGGCGATGGCGGGGAATACAATGGGGGTGCCGCCGGCCATGGCAACGCCCATTTTTACCGCTTCCACAATTTTATCCAGGTTCATATGGCCAGGAACGATTTCATTATAGGAGCTGACAATACCGATGAGGGGACGCTGTCTTTCCTCTTCCGTTATTCCCAGCGCATTAAACAGACTTCTGTGGGGTGCCTGCTGCACTCCTGTTTTTACCGAATCACTTCTCATAGCTTAGTCTCTCCTTTCGGTTTTACAGCTGTCATTCAGCCTTCGCCAAACTGCAGCGATCTATATTCTTTCTGCAAGCAGGGTGCCCATTTCACGGCAGCCTACTTTTTTGCAGCCTTCGGACATGATATCCGATGTTCTGTAGCCGTCCTTAAGCACCTGTTTTACGGCGTTGTCCACCGCATCCGCTTCCGCAGACAGGTCAAAGCTGTAGCGCAGCATCATGGATGCGCTTAAAATGGTGGCTATGGGGTTGGCAATGTCCTTGCCAGCGATATCCGGCGCGCTGCCATGGCTTGGCTCATAAAGGCCGAAGCTGGTATCATTTAAGCTGGCGCTTGCAAGCATTCCGATGGAACCGGTTACCATACTCGCTTCATCGGAAAGGATGTCGCCGAACATGTTCTCCGTAAGAATAACGTCAAACTGCGCCGGGTCCTTCACAAGCTGCATGGCACAGTTGTCAACCAGCATATGGGAAAGCTCCACCTGGGGGTAATCCTTTGCCACTTCATTTACCACGTCACGCCAGAGCCTGGAGGAATCCAGTACGTTGGCCTTATCCACGCTGGTCACCTTTTTCCGGCGCTTCATGGCGATATCAAAGGCTTTTATGGCGATCCGCCTGATTTCATTTTCATTATAAGTAAGGGTATCCACCGCCGTACGGACGCCGTTTTCCACAGTGGTTTTCCTTTCGCCGAAATACAGTCCGCCGGTAAGCTCCCTCATGATCATCATGTCAAATCCGGCTTTGCTGATTTCTTCCTTCAGCGGGCAGGCTCCCGCCAGTTCGTCATACAGTACCGCCGGACGCAGATTGGCGAACAGGCCCAGCGCCTTCCTGATGGCGAGCAGTCCTGCTTCCGGACGTTTCTGCGGCGGCAGCTTATACCAGGGGGAGGTGTTGGCATCTCCGCCGATGGAGCCCATCAGCACCGCATCGCTGCTTTTTGCAGCCTCTATTGCTTCCTCCGTCAGGGGAACGCCGTGCACATCAATGGATGCGCCTCCCAGAAGGATTTCCGTATACTGTATGGTATGGCCGAATTTCTCCGCCACCCTGTCCAATACTTTTCTTGCTTCTCCTACGATTTCCGGTCCGATTCCATCTCCCGGAATACATCCGATATGTAATTCCATAACTGCCTCAATCCCTTCTTCCTATCAGTCTTCCTCTCCGCGTCAAACGGCCTGGAACCCTGTCCGGGAGAGGATTATCCCTTTTATCATAGACCAAAATATGCAGAATTTCAACAAAAAGAACCTTCGGAAAAGAAAAACAGCCATACCCTTTCGATATGGCTGTAATAACCTGCAGTAATAGAAATGTATTCTGTTATAGCTTCAGTATATGGCAGTAAAACAAAAACCTGCCTTTACCGCTTCCCCGCAGCAGTTCAACCTGCAAAACCTCTGCGCTTCTTTTCCTGCATCTTATTCATCAGCGTTTGCCTTCTCTACCTGTGCAATGGCTGACTTCTGCATGGGGATACGGCAGTTTTTATTATTACCGAATTCTACGATTACAGTGTCATCCGTAATATCGATCACGATTCCATAAAATCCGCTGCTGGTCAGAATGCTGTCTCCAATTTCAAGAGATGAAAGCATGGCGTTCATCTTCTTCTGTTCTTTCTTCTGGGGACGGTACATTACGAAGTAAAAGAAAGCTCCGAAAATAACGACGTACATTAAAATTACGCCAATCATACTTCCTGGACCTGCTGCGGCTGCAGCTTCACTCGCTAAAATTCCCATTTTTTCTTAATTCCTCCTACGTCAGGCTGAAACGCCCTGAAAATTTGAACCGTATGCGAGGTGACCGCATACATATCTAACAAACATCATACACAAAAATGTGGCAAGGGGCAAGTCCTTTTGTCCAGTTTAATGAAATTTTAGATTTTAGAGGGGGGAGCTGAAAAGCGTATCCGGCTGGGAAGGCTGTTGGCATGGGGCGGGAAAGGGACTGGGGGCCGCGGTGGGGAAGGGGTTTTTGCAGGTGCAGGTTATACCGGGCATTGCGAGGAGCCCAGGGCAAAAAATGTCAGGTGGGACTTCCATTTTTTGGTCTCCTCTCCATGGTATAAAATGCACCTGCAAAAACCCCTTCCCCATCCCGGCCCCCAATCCCTTCCCAGCACCCGCCCCAGCCAGATACGCTTTTCAGCACGGCCAGCCACTACGTAAGTGTGGAATGGAGAGATAGTGTTAGTCTTCGGGGTGGCTCATGTTGTCGAGCTTGGTTTTTTTATAGGCGGCGAAATTGCCGGCATCGAGGGCGGCGCGGATTTCTTCCATCATGGTGTTGTAGAAGTAGAGGTTGTGGAGGACGCAGAGGCGCATGCCCAGCATTTCCTTGGCCTTTAGGAGGTGGCGGATGTAGGCGCGAGTGTATCTGCGGCAGGCGGGGCAGTCACAGCCTTCTTCTATGGGGCGGTCGTCCAGTTCGTATTTGGCGTTGAACAGGTTGATTTTGCCGTGGTTGGTGTAGAGGTGCCCGTGGCGGCCGTTCCTCGAAGGGTAGACGCAGTCGAAGAAGTCGATTCCCCGTTCAACGCCTTCCAGGATGTTGGCGGGAGTTCCCACGCCCATGAGGTAGGTAGGTTTGTCCACGGGGAGGTAGGGCACGGTTTCGTCGAGCACGTGGTACATTTCTTCGTGGCTTTCTCCAACGGCCAGGCCGCCTACTGCGTAGCCGTCCAGGTTCAGTTCAGAAATCCTTTTGGCGTGTTCGATTCGGATATCCGTGTAAATCGCTCCCTGGTTGATGCCGAAAAGGAGCTGGTTTTTGTTGATGGTGTCTTCCTGGGAATTGAGTCTGGCCATTTCGGCTTTGCAGCGTTCCAGCCAGCGGGTGGTGCGGGCCACGGAATTTTCCACATAGGCCCGTTCCGCCTTGGCAGGGGCGCATTCGTCAAAGGCCATGGCAATGGTGGAGGCCAGGTTGGACTGGATCTGCATGCTTTCCTCCGGGCCCATGAATATTTTTCTTCCATCGATGTGGGAGTTGAAGTAGACTCCTTCTTCCTTGATTTTCCGCAGGGTTGCCAGGGAAAATACCTGGAAGCCGCCGGAATCGGTGAGTATGGGTTTGTTCCAGGACATGAATTTATGGAGGCCTCCCAGCTGTTTGATGATTTTGTCGCCGGGGCGTACGTGCAGGTGGTAGGTGTTGGACAGCTCCACCTGGGTTTTGATCTGTTCCAGATCCTGTGTGGATACTGCTCCCTTGATGGCAGCCACGGTTCCCACATTCATGAACACGGGGGTTTGTATGGTTCCGTGTACGGTTTCAAATTCTCCTCTTTTTGCTCTTCCTTCCTGTTTCAGCAGACGGTACATAGTTTCTCTCCTTTATTTTCCATGGCCGGCGTTTTCCGCCCGGCCTGCCGCAGTCCGGCGCCGGGCCGCACTGCAGCGGCATCCGCCTGTTGTCATCAGAATACGGCGAAGGGCGGATGCTTTGGCTTATTTTACTTAACGATACATAGCGTTTGAGCAGGTAATTCAATGATAATTCAGGGTTTACATCTCATTTTGGCGAAAAAGCTTTTCATCCAGAGCGGCGCAGGCCCGTTCTGAGAATCCTGGCCGGGAGACTGTGTTTTTCTTCCGAAGGCGGGCTGGCAGGGAGGCAATCATTTTGCGCAGCCACTCTGTCAATGCGCAGACAGCGAAGACAGCGGCGGCAAGCAGCAGTACGCCGGGCACCAGGTACCAGGCTCCGGCCAGGCGGGAGGGATTCAGCGTTTCCCAGACAAAGCCTCTTACGTTGGGATTATCGTGAAGCAGGTAAACTCCGAAGCTTAAGGGGGCCGCTGCCAGAATCATGCGCTGCAGGCGGCCGGGCTTTATCTGCAGATTCAGGAACGCTATAAAAAGCAGTATGGCAGCCGCAAAAACCAGCACGGAATTATATTCATAAAAAATACTGTAGCCCCACATCAGATCCTGAAGGAAGCCTATTTTTCCCAGAGGCGTGGAAAGCAGCAGTTCTATCAGGAAGCGGCTGACGGGAATGAGCAGGGCCGCTCCGAAAAAGTGCAGCAAATGCCTGCCGAATTGCCCATCGGGCCTGTAAAAGCGCTTCAGATAGGCGCCGGACAAATATACGGTGGTAAACCATACCACTCCGCTTCCACCGCCGAAATTCAGGGCCGGGGAAAAGAAAAAAACATTGGGCCACAGGGAAAACAGGACAAACAGGATAACAAGCAGCAGCCGGAACTGTCTTTGGGTGAGTCCTGTCAGAAGCTTATTCAGAAACGGGGACAGCACAATCATTCCCACATACATGGTCACAAACCAGTATTCACAGGACAGCACCGGAAAAACGGCCGCTATCAGCGACGACATATCAAAGGGCTGGCGCAGCAGCAGGAGTGATGCCAGGTAAAGAGCCACAGAATAGAACCAGACCTGTCCCTCCAGCTTCAGGATGCGCCGGAAGGAAAAGGATGTCTCGCATAGGAAATAGCCGCTGATGAGTATATAGGTGCTGATGGACACGAAGGATATGCCAAACAGGATCCAGACCAGATAATAGGAAATACTTCCCCTGGCCGTGGTTTCCAGTATTTTTCCGTGATTGAGCAGATGCATCATGACGATCATCAGCATGGAAAAGATGCGCAGCAGCTCCAGATTGGCCTGTCTTTCTTTTCCCGCTTCTCTCTTCTGTGTTTCCATAATCTGTCCTTTCCCAATGGGCTTAAACGCATTGTTTTTTATCATATCATATTGCCCGGCGCACTTCAAGCGGGGAGAAAGCCTTTCTTCAGGTGCTCCAGAATCATCTCGTCATGGCGTTTTACGATTTCAAAGCAGTCGGCTATGACGCTGCGGATTGTCTTATTCTTCAGACCTCCGGCCCATTCTATGGGCGCTCCGGCCATGTATTCCCCAATTGCCTTCCATGCAACCCACAGCACATCATGGGTGGTCCAGCACAAACCTCTTACCGCATTCAGGGCTTCCGTTCTGGCCGACGGCTCCGCCTGCGCAAGCAGGGGATCCATGGCCCAGCCCAACACGGCCCGCTGGTCGATGGCCTGCCCGATCCATTGGGAAATCCGATCCCTCAGCCGCAGAAGCTCTTCGTCCGTACAGCCGGTAAAATGGCTGTCCTCCCGCATAAAGGCCGTGGAATTTTCATAGAAGGCTTTTTCCTGCATCCGTTCCATAATCCGGATCCCGCGCCGGATTATGTCGTCAACAGTCAGCCCCGGTTCTTTTCTTTTGCCCAGAACAAAGGCATGGGCCAGCTTGTCAGACCAATCGGACAGCATAAAAAGCTCACCCTCATAACCGGAAGGCTCTGCGGGCGAGGCTCCCCAATACCCCTGAGAGCCATCCAGGCCGTAAAGGGTTCCCTCATCATCATAGCCGGTAACAAGCACCCACTGGCATTCCTTTTTCAGCTGCATCAGGACGGGAATCTTTCTGTCAATGGACGCTTTTATTTTTTCAAACGCCGATTCCTGCCCGCCGTCAAGCTTGTCGAATTCATAACCGGCGAAATCCATAACAACCGCTATATAATAATCAAACTCTTGAAGCAGCTTCTGGGAGGTCAGCTCCCAGCTGCAGGCCATGTGTCCGTCATTGGACAGATCGATCTGCAAAAAAGAATAGCCGGCCGCCAGATTATACCGCTGGTACAGCTGCTCATGTTTTTTCTCTCCCGTTTCTTTCCGGGCGCACATGAGCATGGACACGAGACAGGCCGTAAACCGTACCGTTTCACAGCCGTTTGGAAAAGAAACCACATCTTCAATTATTTTTTTCATCCCATCCTCCCTCTGCCGGAACGCAATAATGCGGACACCGGCGCCGCCTCCTTCATGACGGACTTCTTCGCAGCGACAACAGTTACTTTTATTTTACATCAATTATGGAAAAACTCAACATTTCCGAAGAAAGCTTGCCTGCTTCCGGATTATGGGCTATAATTTATGCGGTATCTGCGTAGCTTTGATGACTTTAAACAGTGAGGATTTTAAATATGGCAGGAAATACATTCGGAACCTATTTCAGGATCACCACCTGGGGCGAATCCCACGGGAAAGCTTTGGGGGTGGTAATTGACGGCTGCCCCGCAGGGCTTTCTCTGTGCGAAGCCGATATCCAGGCCTTTCTGGACAGAAGGAAGCCGGGGCAGACCCGGTATGCCACGCCCCGGAAGGAAGCAGATGAGGTAAGTATTCTTTCCGGTGTCTTTGAAGGAAGGACCACGGGAACCCCTATCTGTCTGATGGTTCCCAATACTTCCCAACGTTCCGGGGATTACAGTGAAATTGCTTCCTATTATCGTCCGGGACACGCGGACTACACCTTTGACGCAAAATATGGCTTCCGGGATTACAGGGGAGGCGGCCGTTCCTCCGGCAGGGAAACCATCGGCCGTGTTGCCGCCGGAGCCGTTGCTTCTCTTATATTGAAGGAACTGGGCATAAGCATCTGTGCCTATACGAAAAGCATAGGGCCTGTTTCCATATCCATGGACCGCTTCCAGCCGGAGCTTTTAGGCCAGACGCCCACAGGCATGCCCGATGCGGAAAGCTCCGCACAGGCGGAAGCCTATCTGGAGGAATGCATGCAGAACCACAATTCTGCAGGAGGCGTGGTGGAATGCGTGGTAAACGGCGTTCCTGCAGGAATCGGCGAACCTGTTTTTGATAAGCTGGACGCCTGTCTGGCAAAAGCCATCATGTCCGTGGGCGCCGTAAAAGCCGTGGAAATCGGGGACGGCTGCAGTGTATCCACCGCTGCCGGAACGGAAAATAACGATGCCTTTTATATGGAAAACGGGCAGATTGCCAAAAAAACAAACCATGCCGGAGGCATCCTGGGCGGCATCAGCGACGGCTCCCGTATTGTGCTTCGGGCACACATCAAACCCACACCCTCCGTTTTTTCCGAACAGGAAACCGTAAATAAGAATGGGGAGGATATTCTGATCCATATCAAGGGCCGCCATGATCCGGTGATTGTGCCCAGGGCCGTGGTTGTTGTGGAGTCCATGACCGCCCTCACGCTTGTGGATCTGATTTTTGCCGGAATGCCTTCCAGGATGGATGGGATTAAGAAATTTTACGGGAAATAGGAAATACAAAGAAGCCTGCACAGCCGTTTTTCTTCCGGCCATGCAGGCTTTTCGTTTTTCCTTCTTCCTTTTAAATTATCGGATTAATCCAGCTTCATAATAGTTTCCAGGATTCTAGCCGCGCAGGTTTCGATTTCCGCTCTGGTAACCTTGCCTTCCTTCAGCGCTGCAAGAACCTCATCCGGATCTCCGGAACCCATCTTCAGATCGTTTCCGGCCTTTATTTCCTTATACTGGTAAGCCTTATTCCACCAGTCTGTGGTAACCATCCCTTCAAAGCCCCACTCCTCACGCAGGATGCCTGCCAGAAGATCCTCTCTTTCGGAGGCATATCTTCCATTAATAAGATTATAGCAGGTCATCAGCGTCCAGGGCTGTGCTTCCTTAACTGCGATTTCGAAGCCCTTCAGATAGATTTCACGCAGCGCTCTTTCCGATACCCGGGAGTCGCTTGCCTTTCTGTTGGTTTCCTTATTATTGCAGGCAAAATGCTTTACGCTGGCGCCGATATGCTCCGACTGGATGCCGTTTACCTTGGCCGCCGCCATCTTTCCTGCAATCAACGGATCCTCGGAATAATACTCAAAGTTCCTTCCGCACAGAGGGCTTCTGTGGATATTCATAGCAGGGGTCAGCCATACGCCCAGATTATTTTCCTTCATTTCCCTGGCTCCGGCCGCGCCTACTTCATAGACGATATCCGGATTCCAGGAGCATGCCAGCAGCGTTGCACAGGGCCATGCCGTGGTACATACACCCATGGAAGGCCGGATTCGCACGCCTGCCGGTCCGTCTGCCGTCATCAGGTTAGGGACTCCGTACTCCGGAAGATTTCCCATGCCGAACGTATTGGCAACACCCGTATTGGGCTGGCCACAAAGCAGATCGATCAGCTGTCCATTGGTCAGCTGCGCCAGGAACTGCTCCATTGTCACCTTACCGTTTACCACGTCTATCAGCATGGCTTTTTCCGCCGGCGCACCCTCTCCCACAGCCTGGGCAACGGCGTCGCCTGCCCAGTTTCCTTTGTAAGGAGGCTTGCCCTCCATGAAATCAGGGCTCATATCAATTCCGCAATCAGGCTGTACCGGAAGCGCCTCATAGCTGCCGTCGGAAAGCATTCTCTCTTTCAGCAGAACAGGCGCCACACGCTCCTGAAGCTGCAATGTCACACGATCCTCTTTTTCCACATACCGGTAAGAAAGCTCCACAGTATTCCTTACGGAATTTCCCAAATGGAAAGCATACTCTCCTGCTTCCATCACATAAGCGGATTTGGCAACTTTTCCGGTATCATCATAGCTTGCCATGCTGTCAACCGTAAGATTAAGAGTCACCTTCTGGGTTTCCCCCGGCTGCAGACAGCGGGTTTTCGCAAATGCGCCCAGCACCTTGGCAGGCTTGCCCAGCTTACCCTGAGGCGCGCTGTAATAAAGCTGCACCACTTCTTTTCCAGCCATGCTGCCTGTGTTCGTCACACTGGCCTGCGCCACAATCTGCGCCACTCCATTCATCTCCTGAAGCTGTGCACTGACACCCTCAATCGCAAAGGAAGTATAGGAAAGCCCGTATCCAAAAGGATAATTCACCTTTTCCGCCGCCCCGGGAATCGTCTCAAAATACCGGTAGCCCACATAAATATCTTCCGTATACTCCACATAATCCTCGGATTCATTAAAGTTTGCGGAGGACGGATAATCATCAAAGGAACCGGCAAAGGTATCCACCAGCTTGCCGGAAGGATTCACATCCCCGCACAGAATATCAGCCACGGCAAGGCCGCCTTCAATTCCCGCCTGCCATGCCAGCAGCACACTCTGGATCCTGTCATTGTCCTTAAACCAGGCAGAATCCACCATACCGCCCACATCCAGCACTACCGCTACCCTGGGGAAAGCAGACGTAACAGAGTCAACCATCGCCTGCTCCTGAGGAGAAAGGTAAAAATCACCATCGCCAGGAATTCCCTTCCTGTCCCAGCCTTCTCCGGAAAAACGGCAGATAGTAATCACCGCAGTGTCCGTAAAACGTCTGGCTGCCTGCAGCAGATCTTCAGGAACAGCAGGCTCCACGGTCTTTCCGTTTTCCTTTCCCTGCGCATACTGCTGCTTTACATTTTCCTCATAAAAATGGGAAAGTGCATCAAATATCTGAAGCTTTCCTTCCGCTTCCTTTATCTTGAGCCCTTCATAAATATTACGTGTATAAGAGGTTGTAACTTCGCCGCTTCCGCCGCCTCCCCTCACGTAATCAATCTGTCCTTTTCCGAAAACCGCGGCCTTGCTTCCTCTTTTCAGAGGCAGCACCCCGCCTTCATTTTTCAGAAGAACCATCCCTTCTGTCGCTGCCGTTCTTGACAGCCGGATATGCTCTTCACATGCTGTTACCAGCCTTCCGTCCTTCCCCATGGGCAGGCATGGCTGATGCGCGATTCTTGTCCATTTTTCCATGAACCTTGTTCCTCCCTGTTGTCTTGGATAATAAATTGTAACCGCCGGAACAGACGCTTTTTTCAAACCCCGTACCAGGCTGTTACGAAAAATATGAAAAGTCTGCCTGCTCCCTCAGCCGGAAATTTTATGGAAAATTACGCAGTTTGGCTGCGGAACCTTCAATTCCCGCCCGTTCATAACAAGCAGCCCTTTTTCCAGATTAGTTGTAAAAAAGGTGAGCGTCCCCGAATCCTGATTAAGCGACACCAGATGGCGGTTGTCCGGGAATAACGCCACATCCTTGGGATATTCGCCGCTCACCGGCAGGCACAGCAGTTTGGTAAGAAGCCCCGTTTTCCCGTCGATTTTATAAATCGTCGCGCTGTTGTCCCCGGCATTGGAACTGCACAGGTAATTATAATCATCGGACAAATTCAGCGCGCTCGCCGTGGAACCGCCCGCATGATAATTGTTCAGCGTGCTTATGGACTGTATTTTTTCAAAGAAAGGATTGTCCCTTTCTTCCTTATACGTATAGACATCAATACAGTTTTTCAATTCATGCACAATATACAAAAAAGTGCCGTCCTTGCTGAATTTCAGATGCCTGGGCGCGCTTTCCAGCTCGCTGCGGATAACGTCCACCAGCTTCAGCTTGCCCGACGTATGATCCAGCCTGTATACATTAGTATGATCCATTCCCAGATCCGCCACGCACAGATAATGGTTATCCCTTGTCATCTTGGCACAGCTGATATGCGGCCGGAAATTCCTCTCCGCCACAATCCCCAGGCCCTTATAATAAATCTCCTCCGTAATCTCTCCCACGCTGCCGTCGTCATTAATCCGCAGCACCGTAAGCTTCCCGTCATGATATCCCGCCACGAAAATATACTTATCCTCATAATCCGTGGACACATAACAGCCTCTCATCCCGTTGATGGACCCCATATTAATGGTTTCCAGTCCGCCGTCCTCCTTAATCCTGTAGGATTCCACACCGAAATCCGTAATGGAATACAGATATTTCTTATTATGGGAAATCGTCACATAAGAAGAATTCGTAATTTTAATCTTTTCCTTTTCGTAAAATCTTCCGTTCTCCATGTCCACATCAAAAACCGTGATGCCATGCTCCCTCTGATCTCCGATAGTATAGGTAGAAACATATGCCACATATTTGTCCTGTCCCATTTTTTCAGCCTCCTGTCCGCGATTTGCCCTCTTGACGGCATCCTTTTGCAGGTTAAACTAATCTTATCATAACGTCCCGCTTTTGTTAATCACTTTCGTAAATTTTTCCTGGGGTGGTGGGGGCGGTCAGAGGGATGGTTTGGGGT
>NZ_KE992703.1:0-35826 GCF_000466465.2 Clostridium sp. KLE 1755 | reverse complement strand
TGCTCCTTGCCCTGCTGCCCCGTCCGCGTCTGCTGATCCTTGATGAGCTGACCACCGGGCTTGATCCGGAAATCCGCCACGGCCTGTGGGAAAGCCTGCGGCGGATAAAAGAGGCGGGAACCGGCATTTTGCTGGTGTCCCATTATCTGGATGAGGTGGAGGCCCTTGCGGACCGGCTTCTGTATCTGGTGAACGGACAGCAGGAATTCATGGGGACGCAGGAGGAATTCCGGGCGTATGTGAAACGGAAGACACAGGGGGAAGGCTGGAGGGAGGATATGTCTCTGGAAAAGATGTATCTGTTGATTTCGCCCAAAACGAATGTGGTGACCATGGAGGGGATATTATGAAAAAACTGCTGGCTGTTTTCCGTATTGAGGCATTGCTGTTTCTGAGAGATTTTTATGGCTTCTTTTTTACCTTTGTTTTTCCTCTCCTGATGCTGTTGCTTTATGGAAGCATTTATGGAAATGAGCCTTCGGCTTATTTCGGAGGCAGAGGGACGATGGATGTTTCCGTGCCGGCCTATTCGGCCATGATCATCGGCGTTACCGGGCTGATGGCGTTTCCGTTGACGCTGGCCGGCTATAAGGAAAGCCGGATTTACAAACGCTTTGACGCCACTCCGGCGGGGAAGGGCGTGGTCATTGCGGCGCAGGTGCTTGTCAACCTGCTGATGACGCTGGCTGGCTTTGCGCTGCTGTTTGCGGCTGGAAAGCTGGTTTATGATATCAAAACCGAGGGCAGCTTTTGGGCTATTCTGGGTGCGCTGCTTCTGTCCATCGGCGCTGTTTTTTCCCTGGGTTTTTTCTTTACGGCAATTGCGCGGGATATGAAAATCAGCAACCTTCTCTGTTATGTTTCCTATTTTGTCATGATTTTCCTCTCCGGGGCGACGATGCCGAAGGAAATGTTCCCTGAGGCGGTGAAAAAGTTTTCCGCGTGGCTTCCGCTGACCTATGTTGTGGAGCTTCTGCAGGGCGTATTTCTGGGGGCGGCATTTGAGGAATACAGGAAGAGCCTGGTGGTGCTGGGCACAATCCTGATTGTCTGCACGGCGTCGGGGGCGGCGCTTTACCGGAGGAAGAGCTGGGTGTAACGTTGGGAGGAAATAGGGAGAGCTGCAGGCTTTGGGAGGGGAATGGCAGGGAGTTTGTCCGAGCAAGTGCAATGCGGACAGGAAAATTCCGCAGTAATATGGGATAAATGTGAGAAATTGCCGGAAGAAGCGGGGAAGAGAAAAAAATTTTTAGGCGGGTATACAAAAGCGTGGAAAAAGACAATATTTTCTGGAAAAAACAGGAGTATACAGTTATAATGGTTTTGTGTAGAAATTTTGTAGCAGTTCAGCTCGTTGTACTGTTACGAGATTTGAGAACTTTTTTTGGCAGCAGGACGGCAGGGAGAAGATACGGATTTTCCGTTTTTTCTGCTCCGCTGTCACATCAAAGAACAAGGAGACGTGAAGATGAAACAGGACATGATCGTTATACTGGACCTGGGCAGTACGGAAAACACTGTTGTTGCGCGCGCAATCCGTGACATGGGTGTGTACAGTGAAATCCATCCCCATGACATCACGGTGGACGGGCTGAAGGCTCTGGACAATGTAAAGGGTATTATTTTAAACGGCGGAGAAAACCGCGTGGTTGACGGCAAGGCTGTGGATATCGATCCCGCGCTGTATGACTGCGGTTATCCGGTTATGGCAATTAACCATCCCACTGCCAAATGTGAACAGAAATTTGACTCGGTTCCCGCGCAGGAGGTTCTGAAGGATTTTGTTTTGAATCAGTGCAAGGCGGAAACCAACTGGAATATGAAGAATTTCATTGAGGATCAGGTGGAGCTGATTCGCCGTCAGGTGGGAGATAAGAAGGTTCTTCTGGCCCTGTCAGGCGGTGTGGATTCCTCAGTAGTGGCCGCTATGCTGATTAAGGCTATCGGGCAGCAGCTGGTATGTGTGCATGTAAACCACGGCCTGATGCGTAAAAATGAGTCCGAAAGCGTAGTCGAGGTATTCCAGAACCAGCTGCATGCAAACCTGATTTATGTGGATGCCACGGAGCGTTTCCTCGGCAAGCTGGAAGGCGTTGCGGATCCGGAACAGAAGAGAAAGATAATTGGCGGAGAGTTTATCCGTGTATTTGAGGAAGAGGCCAGAAAGCTGGACGGCATTCATTTCCTGGGACAGGGAACCATTTATCCCGACATCATCGAAAGCGGCACCAAGACTGCAAAAATGGTAAAATCCCATCACAATGTGGGCGGCCTGCCTGAGGATCTGCAGTTTGAACTGGTAGAGCCTTTGAAGCAGTTGTTCAAGGATGAGGTTCGTGCCTGCGGTATTGAGCTGGGCCTTCCTGCGAGCATGGTTTACCGTCAGCCCTTCCCCGGCCCCGGACTGGGTGTGCGTTGTCTGGGCGCAATTACCCGCGACAGGCTGGAGGCTGTAAGAGAGTCTGATGCGATTCTGAGAGAGGAATTCGAAAAAGCCGGCTTGGATAAGAAGGTTTGGCAGTATTTTACGGTAGTGCCGGACTTTAAGTCGGTTGGTATGAAAAATCATGCCAGATGCTTTGAGTATATGGTGATTATCAGGGCAATCAATACGATTGATGCCATGACCGCAAGCATTGAGAAGGTGGACTGGGATGTGCTGGAGAAGATTACAAACCGGATTCTGAATGAAGTGGAGAATGTGAACCGGGTTTGCTATGATATGTCGCCTAAGCCGCCGGCTACGATTGAGTTTGAATAAAAAAATGGAGCTCGGAAATCCAGCATTTATGCGGGTTTCCGGGCTCTTGCTATGTCGAATGAGTACAGTTTGAGTACAAAATTTAATATTATTAAAATATTTTTTTAGCTTCGATAGTTGATATAAATAATTGGAGTGTAACCGGATAGACGAACTTCTTTTTTCCATTGATCTATGCGATTTTTTAACATAAGCATATCCAAAGAACACAAATCCACTTCATTGTTTTGGATGATTGGTAGATTTTCTGTACGTTCAAGTATAAACCAAAGTCCAACATGAGAGATTAGGGGCATATCAACTATCTCACCATGTTTGTATTTTTTTAAAGCAGTAAGAGATTGGTCAATTGCATAGCACAAATCGGATGAAGCTTTTCCCTTTTTCACAGCAAACATAGTAGCAGTGGCTTTTTCATATAAATCCATTTTTTCAAATCCATCGGATGTTCCCACTCTATCATGATTAGAAAATGTTCCTTCTTGTTCTCTTAATAAATTAAAACAACGTTCAGCATAATATTTTTGCTTAAGAGATTTTTTAATCTGACATTCTGTTTTTCCATTATATTTTGCGGCATTCTTTTCAAGAACATATTTTTCATCTACAAATTGATTGTGTATTTGATCGTTAAAATCATACTCATTTTTGTAGAGAACTTGGATTTCTTTTATTGACTCGTTTAAATAAGTCAAATAATCATGATTGAATAGATACCATTTACCTCCTGATAAAACACACTTGTTTTCATCATCTGTATATTCAATAATATCTTTTAAATGTAAACTTACAACAGATTCGCCATTTCTGTATCGAACCAATCGAATTTTGGTAATTTTATCTATTGTGTCAATAGAGTTATCCTGACAAAATTGTTTGACAGTTTCAATTGTGAGATGAGTTAGGTTTTCTGTTTCTGATTTTAAATATTTTAATTTGAATTCATCATCCAAATGATTGAATATTTCACTTGTACCTATTATTTCAAGTTCTGGAATTGAAAACAGAGGAGTGTTTTGCTTGCCTAATAATGTTTCCGTTAATATGAATTCCATCTTTTGATTAAGTATGTCTAAAAGAATATCATCTTTTACGAGTTGAAATAACGGAATTTTATATTTAACTTCGTCAGCTGGGATTTCTAATATATCTTTAACATATAGAATTACATCCAAAATACCATCTATGGATTCATTCTCGATATTAAAACGTATAGAATTTCCTATTTCGATAGCTGGTTTAAAAAGAAGAAAGTTTTCATCAAGTTTAACATTTACTTTAAGTTTAGAAAAAGATTCACCACTATTAAAATCTAATTGATTGTAATTGATGTAGGTGTTGATCGTTTTGTTGCGAGTAAGGTTGGGTGAAGTTAAAGTTGTTGTTTTGATATTTGTATATTCCATACGAGAAGCAAAGTTAAAGCCAAAGTCTCTGTCGCAAAATTTATCAATTTTAAAATAAGAACTACCAAAAGTTACGGCATAAGCACTTTCAATATTTTCATCAATTTCTTCAATTAATAAAACAGCTTTAGGTGATTTGAAAGCGTAAAAAGGTTGCTCATCAAATTCATTTAAAAGCCAATTCCATGAAAGGGCTTCGTCACTTTGGTGTGGTTCCTCTAAGTAAAGTGTGGCACCAAATTCATGATTGGTGTTATTGACATTTTTAGTTTTAAAGATTGTTTGTTTTCGCTGCAAACTACTTGAAGATAAATCTTGCAAACATGTTTGAAATTTATTGGGGTCAATTCGATATAAATTTATGTTAGCCATATAGATACCTCCGAGTTTGTATTAGCAGTCAGGATTTATTTTTAATTTGATACCATCAGACGTATCAAGTAACATTTGACTTTTTTGCAATTCCAATTCTACTTTTTCTTTCGTCTCTGCAATTTCATCAATAGCTGCCAGAGTAGCTTCATTTGGATTTTCCCCAGCAGATTTTAAAGCACTCTGGTAGATGAAATTCATCTTTTCCCATTTCATTAAGTCATTGAATACCTTAAAATTTCTAATATTTAACAAAGTGTCCTGCAAGGATAAGGTATGTTCTTTACCTCTGGTGCTATAGCCAAATTCCAAATAAGAGGAAAGGATAGGATTGAACTGTATAGATACTGTTTCATCCTTTAACAGCTTATCTTCTCCACGCTCGCCGGTAATCTGGAGGATACCAGAATTACAAAGCACCATAAGTACACCCATCAGATCGCCGACTGTTTCCAGACGGAGTCCGGCAGTATCGCTACCGTTCAGGGCATTATAACTAACACCAAGAGCAGCTGCAATCTTCTCTAACTGAGGAGGTTGTGGCTGCATTTTATTTGTCTCATATTTTCGGATGGAAACAGGATGTATGCCAGTCAGTTCAGCCAGCCTGTCCTGGGTGATATCGATTTGCTTTCTGTAATATTTAATTTTTTCGCCAATGGTCATTTAAATCACCTTCCATGTATCGAGATAGCTACATTATACCATGTGACAATTTTTTTTGCTACCTGCAATTTAAAATACTTGACAATAGCGAGAACGCTACATGTAATGAGAATATGCAAAGTAGCGAATACGCTATAAAAGCAAAAAAGGGAGGACACCACATGACAGAAGAAAACAAAATTTATATTACTGCAAGCGAACTCGCAGAGATGTTGGGAGTATCCGTAGGACATTCCTACAAGATTATCCGAAGATTGAATCAGGAGCTTTTAAAAGATGGTTATCTGGTAATTGCGGGGAAAGTTCCCAGACGGTATTTTGAAAAACGTTGGTATGGATACAGTGCGTAAGGAGGAATGAGCATGAAAGCAGAAAAAGACCCGAAAACAGGGAAAGGGACGATACAGTACCGATATACAAATTGGCAAGGAGAACGCAAGAAATCAACAAAAAGAGGGGTTGACACTAAACGAGAAGCAGAAGAATGGGTGCGGAATTTCCTTGTTACACAAAAAGCGGACTTTGATATGAAGTTTGAAGATTTTCTGAAATTGTATTATGAAGATATGAATACACGTCTGCGTGAACACACCATGAGAACAAAAAGATATATTATCGACCTGAAAATTCTTCCGTATTTTGGACAGAAACGTGTGAATGACATTACAGCGGCGGATATCCGAAAATGGCAGAATGAGTTGATTAAAAAGAATTATTCTCAGACTTATCTGAAAACCATCAATAATCAGTTGAGTGCATTATTTAACTATGCAGTAAAATTTTATGACCTGAAAAGCAATCCATGCAAAAAAGCTTGAAGTATGGGTAAGAGTAGGGCAGAGGAAATGAGCTTCTGGACAGTAGAAGAATTTAAACAGTTTATTGATTGTGTGATGGATAAGAGGCAGCCCTATATGGCGTTTATGGTGTTGAATTGGACTGGAATACGATTGGGTGAGCTTCTGGCTCTGACTGCGGCAGATGTTGATTTTGAAAAACGAACTATCTCTATCACGAAATCCTATCAGTGTTTAGGAAAGAAAGATGTTATCACACCACCAGAGACATCAAAAACCAAGAGAGTAATTACAATTCCGGAGTTTTTGGCAGCGGATATTAAGGACTATATCGACAATTTGTATGGTGTAGGGGAGAATGACAGAATGTTTCCGATTACGAAATATTTTCTGGAACATGAAATTAAGCGTGGGATTAAGGAAAGCGGTGTGAAAAAAATAAGAATTCACGATTTGAGACACAGCCACGCAAGTATGCTGATAGAGCTTGGATTTTCTCCATTGGAGATAGCTGACAGGCTGGGACATGAAAAAGTTGAGACAACCTTAAATACGTATTCTCATCTTTATCCGAATAAACAGGCAAAACTGGCTGACCGTTTGGATAGTGAAAATAGGGAGGCAATGTAATGAGTGGATTAGATAAGAACAGAAAAAGAAACCAGACAATTTGTTTTCGTATGACTGCGGAAGAACGCCGAGAACTGGAAGCTCGTATTACAGTGAGTGGAATGCCGAAAGGAAAATATTTCATTCAATCGCTTCTTCATCAGGAAGTTAAGATTGCAGTTGGAAAATATCAGAGCGATAGATTGAGTCTTGAAATAAAGAGATTGTAGGAACGTTTGAATGGGCTGGAAACGGAGAATGAAGAGATTTATGAGATGCTGGCTGATTGTCGGGAATTGATGAAGCAAGTAATTATAATTACAGATAAGAGTCAAAGAACCAGATTGATAGCAAGTGATTTTAAGACGGTGGTGCAGGATGATGAAAAATAAAAGCCTTTAAGTGTCGGCAAACACCTAAAGGCGGAGACTTGGTAGAAATCCCAAATCGATCATTAAGGATATTCTACCAAAGTCTTCATCGTCTTTCAACCAGAAATGGAGGATATTTTGGATAACAGAAGAAAAGAAGCAAATTTGAAATTGATTAATATGGAACAGGTAGAAGTAGAGAAAATTGATTGGCTGTTCTATCCGTTTATACTGTCTGGAAAATTATCATAAATTGTTTGATAATGCGGTTGAACGGTACAATGCGAGGCAGAAGCGAAAAGACCGGCGTGTGGATGATTATTATGAAAAAATCAGAATTGGTCGTCAAGAAAAACTGTTTCACGAAGTAGTTATGCAAGTTGGAAATAAGAACGATTGTGGAGCGATGACAGAGAATGGTCTGTTAGCACAGAAGATATTGTACGAGTATATGCAGGAGTTTGAACAAAGAAATCCTACGCTTCGGGTATTTGGTGCATTTCTGCATATGGATGAAGCAACCCCTCATCTGCACATTGATTTTGTACCCTATGTTAAAGGATGGAAGGGAAAAGGAATGGACACGAAGGTGTCAATGAAGCAGGCATTGGCAGAACTTGGTTTTACAGGTGGATCAAAATCGAAGACAGAATATGATCAATGGATAGAGCATGAAAAAGAAGTGTTAGCTGTTGTTATGGAAAAATACGGAATAGAGTGGGAGAAAAAAGACACCCATGAAGAACATCTGTCGGTTCTGGGTTTTAAGAAACAGGAACGTGCAAAAGAAGTTGCTGAACTGGAAGCGAAATGTGTGGATTATCGGGGAGAATTGGGACAAATACAGGAGCAAATAGTCCATGCAAATGCTGAGATGGAGCAGATAGAGTTTGATACACAGGAAGCGAAGGGTAAAGCAAAAAAAGCGGAACAAAAGCTCCAAAATCAACAGAAAAAAATTAAGGAACTGGCTCCCATTGTCGAGGGACTAGAAAGCCTTGCTGCGGAATATTCATCAAGGCCAGAAGAATGGTTGCCGGAGATTGGGAGGTTGGAATCAGCAAAATTCTATCGAGATAAGAAAATTAAACCGCTGTTAAAAGAAATCGTGGATGTGCTACACAGCCTTTATTTGAAATATCGCACGATATCCAATAAATATGACAGACTGGAAACTTTTTATAATCAAGAATTGTCAGCGAAGGAAAGGATTCGTAATCGACTTGATGATGTATTGATGGAAAATGAGCAGCTTCGTAGTATAGAAATGGATTATCGGAGGACGAAAGCGGTGCTTGGTTCAGATGTGGTGGAGTCGGCGGTGAGAACGGTGAGACAATGGGAACAGGCGATTGAAGAACAGAGACGTGTTACAAAAAGAAAACATGATAGAGATACAAGATAAGTGAATATAGGAAAGTGAGGAAATGATTATGCAGGAATTGAAGATATGTATTTATGAAAATGGATTGCAGTATGAGCTTGTTGGGGATTTTTATATTCCGGTGTTGAAACTGCCGGAGGAAAGCAGACCGATTGGGCATTATGGACAATTACTCAGGGAATATTTGAGAGAAACTTCTCCGGTCAGATTTAATAATCTGGTGCTCTCTGGTGAATTGTGGACATATTTGGCTGATGTAAATGAACATGCAGAGGAAAGAGTGGATGTGATTATCAGACAAATGAAAGTAGCAGAGGGGGTGACAGAGGATTTGAAGGTAGAAAACCAAATGGAGTGGGTCGGAAGGATGAATAATATCAAGAATCGAGCGGAGGGAATTGTATTGGCTGAGCTTGTGTATATTTAATGAAAAGAAGATTAATCTTATGATAACGGAGGGCGAATTATGTCCTCTCTATAATTGAAAAACTCAATATATTATTGAAAAAGGAAGAGAGTGGTAATATACTATTTTTAAAACGTAAAATAGTTTTGGAAATGTACAGGAGACGTATAAATGGGAATCTGTTATAACAAATTATGGAAAATATTGATTGATAAAAATATGAGTAAAACGGAATTAGTCAAGGCGACAAAAATTAGTACAAACGCAATGGCAAAGCTTGGAAAAAATGAGGATGTCAGGGTTGAAGTGTTGGTAAAAATTTGTAGTTATCTTGGTTGCACGATGAATGACATTTTGGAGATTATTCCAGAGAAAAAGATTGAAAGATGAGGTGTGGATTATGAATGAACAGTTAACTATGATGGATGAGAAGTCTTTGCAGATGATGGAATCAAACGGTGGATTTGAGATTGCTCCATGTGAAGGTTTGTTTGATTTTGAAGATAAGAGTCGTTTTACAAAATTAGAGTTGGGATCCGCACAAAAAATGCATATTAGTGCATTGGTTCAGCAAGTGCCTGCAGCGATGTCTGCTGGCGCAATGGCACAAGCATATACAGTTAAATTTCCACAAGGGTTACCGCATACACTTACAGCATTGAATCAGGGTGGAGTAGGTTCCATGATTCGAGAGAATGGGAAATTTGTTGGTTCAGCTTCTTTTTATGCAATGTCTACACAAGCTGCCATTATGGGAGCTTTTACAGCTATGTCAGTTGCTTCAGGACAATATTTTCTTGCTCAGATTAACAGTGAGATGAAGATGATGAATCTGAAACTTGATGAAATTCTTGAATTTCTATATGGGGATAAAAAGGCTGAACTAATGGCAGAAATGAGTTTTATCAGATACGCATATGAAAATTATGCTTCGATTATGTCTCATGAACAGCAGAGAATGGCAACAATTATAAGTCTTCAAGAGGCAAGGAAAGTTGCTATGAAGGATATCGAATTTTACATATATGATCTTGAAACAACGGTTTCTCGTAAAACGAAGGATTATGCAGAGTTGGATTCAAGAGTGGGTAAATCATTCCAGATAAAAGAAAGTTTGGAACTTTCTCAACAACTCTATGTTATGAGCAGTATGATGGAAGTATATTTTGCCCAGAATCAAGATCCAGAATATCTGAATGCTATTGAAAGAGATATGCTTGCTTATATTGATAAGTGTGATAAACGAATGTTAGGCAGTTTCAGTACCTTAAAAGGACACATAGGTGCTTATAAAGCAAAACCGATGGAAAGAATTGATAAATCTGTACACGAAAAGAGTGTGGGTGCATTGATTGATTCTTTGAATAATGGGGAAGAGTCAGCTATGCGTGCTGCTGTTAGATCTGCATTGCATGTCTCTACAAAGAAAGCTGAATATTACCTTAGTGATGATGGAAATGTTTATGTTAAAGCATAATAAGTAAAAATGAGCGGATTATATGCTAAGAAACTGCATTAGAGATTAGAGAAAAGGAGACAAAATTTTATGGGATATGATGCATTTGTTCATATTGATAGAAAAAAGTATACGGAAAAAACTATCGAAGATCTAATTTTAATGCTGGGATATGAAAAAAGAAAGGGTTGGTTTTATTGCGGAAATGATGAGGAATATAAATATGAAGCAGGGGTTCAAGTCTGGAAATATGGAGAAGATGAAAATAAGCAAGAAATTACTTACAGAATAAGAGTGCAGGCTTTTGGTAGTGGTTACGATTTGAAAAAGGCAAATGAGACTATTTCTGCTTTGAAAAAATACTGCTCTGCGTGGTTTGAAAGTGATGTAGGTAAGAATAGATATTTTGAAACGGGAGAACTAATTAAGGGAGCCGAAAACGGATGTTATATAGCAATAAGCCATTTGGACAATAACTTTTCGTTGTTGGCACATTCTTTAACGAAATATCCGGAAGATTTAGAGGCTGAGGAAATGATGTATGAATATGGGATACCAACACCAAGTTCTTTTAATGCAAATGTTTATTTAGCATATTTATGTGCGCTTATAGAAGAATATTTTCGTTCGACGTATATTGCACTATTAAAATATTCTGATAAAAAAGATAAAATATTGAATTGTAAATTTTCGGCATATGATTTGATTGAGATTAGCGAAGGGAAAAAAACTATTGAAGAGGCATATGCCAGAATGTTGTCATTTCAAAATATTCAAAAGATTGTAATGAATTTTAAAAATTTAGATAATAGACTTGATATTGGTTCGCCACTAAAAAAACCTTATCATGGCAGAAAGAAAAGTTTATATGATCAAATAGATGAAATATTTGAAAGAAGACATAAGATGGTTCATCGGGTGGATGTAGATTGTAATTATACTTCAGAGCTATTATCGAAAGATATAGATGATATAAAAGTAGCATTAACAAGAATTTATCAGTATGTATGTAAGCAGTACGGTTGGGAGGAACAGGTAGTTAGTTTATAAGAATAGTATTTGATGTTTTGAATAGGTTTGAAAAATAATGTATTCGTTTTCTGAGTATATTTTGAGTACAATTTTTATGACAAACAAAAACACATATGATAATATGGCGAATATTGTGAAGAAAAGTAGCTAATGAGCTATAAAAACAACACAATTAAATTTCCATGAGACGAGTTTGAGTGATGAAATGGGATTTTAAAACCTAGTGATTATAAGGGTTTCAAATAAATTTGTTTAAGCATTGGTAACGATTTGGCAACAATTATAACATCACGCATTAAATAATTACATCAATGGAATAAGAAAAACCTTGCTGATTTTCAGATATGGAAACTGAATATCGGCAAGGTCTTTTTATGCTTTCTTCTTTTTCTGTTTAGATGTTTTCTTTTCTTCTTTTTCTATCTTTGCTAATTCTTCCATGAGCATATTACTGACCGCCTGTGAGGGAACTTTCGCCCAATGCCCTGATGTGTCCAGTTCCGGGTACTTGTACCGCCACTGGTCGTATTCCTCTTTGGTAATCTCGCCCTGTTCCAACTTGGCGGCTTGTTCCTGCCATGCGTGGAACATATCAAACATGGACGTATAAGTGGAATAGTCTGACTTGTCAAGGCGCAGGCAGGAAGCAGATTAGCCGCTTGACAGACAAGGTTATGGAGCAGAACGACACCATAGACAGATTGCAGAAAAAAGTGTCTGATTTGGGGCGTTTGGAGCGTCATTTAGGCAGGGAGCAGGTACAGTCGATAGTGGACGATCAAAGGCATTAGAACAGGCAGAAAGGGCAAGTAAACGCCCAAAACGTTCCTTTGAAATGAATCGATAGGAAAGGGGATTGATAGAAGAGGACGGATATGGAGAAGAAAGTCATAGTGCGGCTGTGTACTAAAATTGTGGCAGAAACAGACATTTACGAAACGGATACGGAAGTGCAAAATCTGATAGACTGGGTATGTTTGTCGGAACAGATAAAGGAAAACAATAATACAATCCGCAATCTGACCGGGGAATATAAGAAGATAGAGCCGGATTACCGGGAGGGAGTGCGGACGCAGTTGGAGCGCATGAAAGAACTCTGTAAGGAACGAAATAATCTGTATGAAATGCAGAATGATTTAAAAGGACAGAAGTGGAAGATTGGGAAATCATTGGAACGGTAAGAAATGTGAGGCGTGGCGATTGCTATGTCCTATATTTTATGGTGGAAAACAAAGGATATGCGTGGTACAATCAAAACGTGAAAAATGTGGACAAATCGGAATTTGTGGAGAAGAATAATAGAACTAAAGAAGGCAGAAGAAGAGATCTTAAAGGTTTTTATAAATACCATTAAAGACTATACAGCGAGTATTTCGTACATTGAAAGTGTTATCATTGTAAGTTCATATGCAAGAGGAACAAACAAAAAGGGTCAGATTTAGATATTGTTATTATCACATCGAATAAATCAGAAATGATTATAAATCAAGAGTTTGTTCAATATTTTGGGGAAGTTCATAGAAAGCAGACAGAATATTATGGTGCATGTACTTTTATCCGTGTGTGGTACAAAAGTGGACAAGAAGTTGAATTTGGAATCGTTGAACCGTCTTGGATAGCAAAACCTTTAGATGTTGGAACTAATAGAGTTCTGAGTGACGGCTATAAAGTGATTTTTGATAAAAGACATTACTTTGATAATTTGGCTCTTTAACAAATTCCAATTTATTGGAGCAACGAACAAGGATTTGGTGAAGTAATAGAATGCAAAAACTGATTATACTCAGAGGAAACTCAGGTAGTGGAAAAACTACCATTGCCAAAGAATTGCAAAAGAAGTTTGGCAGAAATACAATGCTTATCTCACAAGATATGATTAGAAGAGATATGTTAAAAGTTAAAGATGGAAAAAATACATTAGCAGTACCACTTATGAAAGAACTTCTAATATATGGCAATAAGCATAGTGAGATAGTTATTTTGGAAGGAATTATGTATGCAGATTGGTATAAATCATTATTTGAGTTAGCTGTTCTATTATATGATACAAGAGTATATGCTTACTATTTTGATTTGCCATTTGAGGAAACTTTGAAACGCCATCAAACAAAGCCTAACTGTAATGATTTTGGTGAGGAAGAAATGCGTAGATGGTGGCGAGAAAAGGACTTTTCTGCTATATTAAATGAAGTTAGCATTACGTCTGATAAGGATAAGGAAATCATTGTGAGTGAAATTTATGATTTTGTTATCAACGCATAAATTTTCCATTTAGAGTAGCGGCAAATGGAAAAATGATATATTCCTTGTTAAAGTTCTTTATACATGGTGCTAGCACCATGTGATTGAGAGTAATTAAGGAGAAAATCTGTGTTTGGTTTATGGTTTGTTACGCTTTAACCCTTTTGAAACCCTTATTTTGCAAGGAATTTTAGATGTAAAAATGACAAAGACGATATTATATACCTTTATCCCCTGAAATAGGCTTTTATTGCGTAACATTTAAAAAATGGGTTGCCAAATTGCCGGGATTTGTTATAATAAATGCGCGGCAACGATTTGCCTTAGCTGTGGATATACCGATATGAGGAAATACATAGATGGCCTTGCCGCCATCGTCCAGCAGAACTTCCAATGGCTAGGAACCCCGGCAGATGTACGCCGGATATCCGTTCAAAAGTTACACTGGCTGCTGGAAGGACTGTCCATTGGCCAGCCAGAGATGGTGAAGAAACTGCATTCAAAATCTGTCCTTTAAAGTGGCTGAAAAGTTTGTAAATACTGGCTTTTCAGCCACTTTTATGCTATGCTAAATACAGTTAGAATACGAAAAGGAACAGGTTTCCATGGTCGAAGGAACACAGATCTCAGCATTAGAAAATCGCAGTACAGAACTGGAAAAAGAAAATCTTCTCCTGCAGGAAAAGGCGGCTTTCCTGACCTGTAAATTTTATGGCAGGTTTACAGAGCAGACATCCTCCCTTGAAATCGAGGGACAGATGTCTTTTTTGATGAAGCGGAAACGGAGGCCGATCCCAAAGCTGCTGAACCGGATATGAAGGATGCCGCTTCCTATCGGCGCAGAAGGTTCCCGGGTCAGAAAGAGGAACTGTTGCAAGACATCCCTCATGAAAAGAAACTCTGCACGCTTGCGGAAGAAGGCCGTTTCTGCCAGACCTGCGGTTCCCCGCTTGTTTCTGTGGGAGAGGAATTCGTCCGGACGGAAATCGAAATCATCCCTGCAAAGGTATGTGTCTTTGACGATTACCATGAAACATTCGAATGCAGGGACTGTCGTAAGAACGGGAGGGCATATAAGGAGAAGTCACCCATGCCCTGTCTGGTCATCCGGCACTCTTATGCGTCTCCTTCCGCTGTTGTCTGGGTCATCCATCAGAAGTGTGAGCTGGCCGTACCGCTGTACCGTCAGGAAAACAAATCCAGGAGACTATATACCATTGAATCCTGTCATACAGAAAATATGTAGATAACCACTAACTTAGAGAATATCAGAAGGCTGGCGGTTTTTCTATACACTCTGTTATTTGACGGTTACGTTTTAAAAAGAGAAAAACTGACAAATCGGAATTTAATGGAGAGAAAAATGGACTATATACAAGGGACAAAGGACAATATTGAAAAGGAACATATTTGTTGCGCGATTTCTAACAACAAAGATATTCAAGTATCTTCAAAAAAGACGATATAGAGTAGTAAAGGTTAGTTGATAACCAGCACAAAATTTAAGGCGGATACAATTTTGAACGCATATTTAGAATGTCCAACAATAAAGACAAAAAGTTTCTCCATTTGGCTTATCAGAAAAGCAGTCAATGCAACAAATAAGGCAGTGGGGACAATTGAGGGATTTGTTGGAGAAACAGGAGTACTTCGCGTAGATATATCCAGTGATTTTGAAAAGGAATCCTGTCTGTCTGAAATATTTGAGTTTGCAAAGGACAACTTTTATGAGTTTTTTGGCAATGAGGTTATTGTGACGAAGGCTATTCCTGGTGCAACGGAACGCCGAAAGGCGTTGAATAGTAGTGGATGGGAGTTTATTGATAAATACAGAGAGCATCATGACTATTATAAAATCACATGTAAACAATAAACCACAATTTGCAAGGAAATTGTAACGGAGATTATTTATATAGTATACAGGGAGGACATTATATGTCAAAAATCATTAGGAATGATGTACTCAATTGGCTTCTTGAAGACGAAAACCCAGAAGTGAAATACCGCACAATGATCGAACTTTTGGATATGCCAAAAGATAAATCGGAAGTTAAAAAGGCTTATAACAGTTTATTAAACTCAGGTACAGTCAGTTTAGTTATGGATAAGTTCAAACTCAATAAAAAGTGGGAGGATGTCACCGCTTTAATTGCACTTGCTGAATTTGGCCTGACCCGCAGTGATATTTCAACGGATGACTATATTGAACGTATTATCAAGAGCATGGATCTTAAATATATGAAGTGTTCTAAAATACTTCTGCTGAGAAATTTAGTATCACTTGGTTATTATGAACATGAATGGGTAAAAAAACAAATATTTTTGTCTTTTTCGGGCATAAGGGAAGATGGTACATTTCGATGTCTGGACAAAGGCAAGAAAACGAATGACTCAAAGTTGCCAGATATGGGTTGTTACAGACAAACAACTACATATCTTTTACTTGCAGCAGAGCTTATAAAAATAGGTGTTGTTTTACCGCAGTTCGAGCAGCTGACAAACTTTTACATAAACAACTGTGTAATATTTCACCCTAATAATCCTGAAAAGTTAATTATTGAAGAAATGGCAGGTACATACTATCCGTTTGACCATGTGAAGCTGGGACTGCAAATGATAATGTACGGACTTTCGGTTCTTGGTGTGGCAAATCATCCAAATTGCGACAAGGCATGGGCATTGTTAGACAGCAAAAAAAACAGCTACGGTAAATATGTTCTTGATAAGTCTCATCCATATTTTGATGTGGGAAAGGTTGGTGAACCCAATAAATGGATAACACTTTATGTGCTCTTGGCGGAAAAGTATCGTACGTTATAAGCATTATGCGAAGTGACCAATTCAAATTTACAGAGCGCTAGAATAGTAGTTTTTCTGGAGAGTGTCCAGTATAGGTAAAGTAGGAATTAGAGTGGAAAACTGCTCCAATTTTGTATGGAAGCATAAAATTGGCAGGGAAATTGTATATAGCATGATATAATTAGTGTGTTCAATAAGAGCGGGTTTTGAGCTATTTTTTAATGATGAGGGATAAATGGAGGTGTGGCATATGCGGAGGCTATTTTTGGCATCTTTATTTAAGGAAGTGTCTCATATATTTGAAAATTTTGCTAATGAAAATCTTACAGGTAAGACAGTAACGTTTATTCCAACAGCTGCGCTGCCAGATAAACTGGATTTTCACATAAAATATAGCAAAGAATTATTAGTTAGAATGGGACTCATTGTTGATGAGTTGGAAATTTCCACTGCAACTAATCTTGAGATAGTAAACAAATTAGAGAACAATGATTACATTTATGTTGCTGGCGGAAATACTTTCTTTTTGCTTCAAGAAATGAATAGCTCAGGTGCAGGGGACTTGATAAAAAAACAAATTAATGCAGGAAAACTATTTATAGGCGAATCTGCTGGTGCAATTTTAACAGCCCCCAATATTGAATATGCAAGAGATACGGATAATCCCCTTGCAGCGCCGCATTTGAAAACATATGATGCGTTGAATGTTATAGACTTTTATCCGGTACCTCATTATAAGGATGAATCATTAATGGAAGCTGTGGAAAAAGTAATTGCAAAGTACAATACAAAATTGCAACTTGTTCCGTTCAGCAATTCACAAGCCATTCTTGTTATGGGTAAAGAAAAGCAAATTGTTTCAAATACAGATGACAGCGAGGTTGCAAGATGAAAAAAGTAGCAAAGGCATTAGCCAGGAGCTGTCACCAGAGCATGCACCATGCAGCAATACTGCCTTAAATATGCTTGGCCTGTCTACACAGGTAACAGCAGTTTGTTCCTATATCAGTGACAGCCCTTATAAAACTTATGAAGTAAACGTTGTCAGACAATGACCGCTTGGAGTTGTTCCGAAAAACAGCAGATAAAATGGGCTTGCATGATCAGATTGTGGAAAAGGATTTTGGGGTATGCGCCTATAACGGGAACCTTGAAGCTGATTCTTCCCTATTATCGCCTTTCTGCTTTACAGACGGATTAGGATTATGACGCCATGAAGGATATGCTTTACGGAGATATTCCAGACTTTGAAAGGGTAATGTCCGCAGTCAAAGAGTTAGAAAAAGAAAATTAACACATTTTAATTTCAAACATAAAAGTGCCCCGACTATTCGATTTTGAGTAGTCAGTTTTTTCTATGTTCAAGAGAAAGTCGTTGTACTTCATGAGTAGTAAGAACTATAATGAATAGGAGTAAAAAACCTAGGAAAATGGAGGAAGGAAATGAAAGGGGATAGTTCAACTGATTGCTGGAGCAATGTGGGAAATGAATGGATAGAGAAGGCGCAGACCAATGATTTTCGGATGCACTATATCATGCCATATACAATGCAGAAGTTGGGGAATGTAGAAGGACTTGATATTTTGGATCTGGGCTGTGGAGAAGGCGGATACTCCAGGGAATTAGCCGGCAGAGGGGCAAAAGTTACGGCGGCCGACTGCTCTGAAATGTCAATTGGTTACGCTGCTTTCGCGGCAAAGGAAAAGAATTTGGACATATCATGCCTTGTCAGAAACAGCAATGATTTATATGGAATACAAAATGATTCCTTCGATATTGTACTGTGCGCAATGATGCTGATGGATGTGGAAGATTTTGACGGGACAATGAAGGAAATATACCGGGTTCTCAGACCGGACGGGAAAGTTTTTATTTCGATTTTGCATCCCTGTTTTAAGCCGCCTGTGGAACATAAGTGGTTTAAGGAAAATGACACGATTCAGGTAATTGTAAAAAACTATTTTGAACCTGAAGAATGGGTGGGGGAAATTGCAGGGATTGACCAGAGGGTAATTTATCGCCATAGGACAATGTCTGATTATGTTAAAGTGTTTGTAAGGAATAAATTTAAGATCATTGATTTGAATGAACCGAGACCGACGGAGGAGCAGAGAAAGATGTCTCCCAGGATAGAGTGGCTGACAAAAATTCCGATGTATATGTTCATTGAGTTGGCGAAAGATTAAGGTGGCCGAAGAATTGAGATGTGAGTTGCTTGCTGAATGAGAAGTATATTGCGAATCGTATAGAAGGAATTGTGTGGGAAAAGGCATATGTCCAGATATGATTTGGCCCGGGAAGCGGGGGACGGTGAATCCTCCATTTCGAATATTATGAACAGAGGCAGTTACAATTTATGTGAAGGGTATTAAATTAGAATGAGAGCGGCTCAGTGAGGTCTGCTTTTATTTTTTTTGTTAAGCTATTTCATTCCTTAATGCATCTATGTACTTGTAAGACCGTCCTAATAAAACATGTGATATATTTATCACTTTCCTCGTTGACAGCAAGATGATTAAGTGATATATTTATCACATGGAGAGATAAATATATCTCATAGGAGGAAGCGGATATGAAGAAAAATAATATTAAATGGATGGTAGGGATTGGCGTTGCCAGTATTTTAGCGTTAGTGATTTCATGCTGGTATTCTGTCACATACAATAATTCCCGGTTGGTGGTCCCAACGGATTTTGCCAGCTATACTTTTCAGATAAAGGATTTGCCAATGATTATTTCTGTTTCCTTTTTCTGTTTGTATGTACTTGGAATGGTAATTGCGCTTTTTCTGGCAGGCAGAAGGCAGGCTCAGCAGGCAAAGGAAACGAACAGAACCCGCAGGCTGAATCCGAAGCTTGGATACTTAGGATACTTAGGATTTTTGGGCTTTGCCGGTTTTTGGACTTATCAGGTTGATGAAAGCGTTTATCCTTTTGTTTTTTTCCTTTTCTTTGGTTTTTTCGGATTTTATTATGAAGGGAAAATGTCCGGCACCTTTATGGATGAACGGTTCAGGGAGAATGCGAACCGCGCTCAGCTGACGGCTCTGAAGATTTCATATGCCATTATTTTCATAGCTTTAATAGCACTTTGCCAGAAAAATTTTTGGGGGAATCTTGATTTTACCCTGATTGCTGTCATTATTATTATATCATTTGCATTGGGGCTGGAAATTTTCCTGAGCGAATATTTGCTGTATCGTTATGATCATGATGACCAGTATGACGAGGGAGCGGAATAAGGTATGGCGGAATTTGAATGCAGATTAAAGAAATATCGGCTTATGAAGGATTTGACGCAGGAACAGCTGGCCGAAATGGTGGGGGTGCGCAGGGAAACGATAATGCGTCTGGAGAAAGCGCAGTATAATCCATCGTTGAAGCTGGCGATTGATATATCCAGGGCAGTAGGAGCGTCAATTGAAGAGATATTTATCTTTGATTAGACATATGTAATTGCGACAATGGTAAAAATGAGTACAATAAAAGTATAATTGTTTTCAGGCAGTTTTTCTGGGTATTGGAATTCGTCCGGATCTGTGTTCGAAGGGATATGGAAGCCGGGTTATCAGGCCGGCAGTTCAGGAGAGCCGGCATTTGTATGGGGCAAAGGCTGTTTATCTGGATGTGCGGGAATGGAATCATCGGGCGGTAAAATGTTATGCTTCGGCAGGATTCTGAATCCGGGAAAAGCTGGAGCAGGAAACGTATGCCGGAAGCGGCGTTTTTTTAGGATGAGCTATGATTTTAATGAATAAAACTGTAAAAAAGGGGGCTGTGAAAAAACAGCCCCTGCGCAAGGGACTGTTTTCAAGGTCCCTTTTTGTATGGATAAAAGTACTGTTTTGGTTTACAGGAAGTAAAAGTAAAGTTATGATATAAGAAATATATTTCGGAAAGGCGGGAACCGGATGCCTGACAGGATATTTGAAAATATATGTTCACAACTGGATTTGGGAAGGCTCCTGCTGCCACCTGTCCGGTTAAGCGGCGGGCTTATGCACAAAATGTTTTCACTGGAAACAACAAGGGGCAGATATGCGGTTAAGCTGTTGAATCCCCATGTTATGCTGCGGCCGGAGGCTAAGGCTAATTTTGATACGGCCGAGCGGCTGGAGGAGATTCTGGAAAAGAACGGGATTCCCATTCTGCCGGCGATAACCTATGAGCATAAAAAGATGCAGGAGATTAGTGGACAGTATTTTTACCTTTTCCCCTGGTATGATGGAAGGGCGCTAAAGAGTGGTGGGATTAAAGAATTTCATTGTGCCGAGGTTGGCAGAATATTGGCGCTCATCCACAATATCGATAAAAGAGAGGCGCCTTTTGTTCGCAATGAAATCCGTATTGACTGGGATTTTTATATCAGGGGGCTGGAGGCTGAAAACAGCAGGCTTTGCCAGCTTTTAAAGGATAATCGTTCTCTGCTCTGTGACTGTCAGGAGCGGGGAAATGCGGCGGTAAAGAGGCTTCCGCAGGTGGCAGCCATCTGCCATAATGACATGGACTGTAAAAATATTTTATGGAACGGCAGGGATTACCGTATTATTGATTTGGAGTGCCTTTCATATTCCAATCCTTTTTTGGAGCTTATGGAGCTGGCTTTGTGCTGGTCGGGGTATGAAGAGCGGGCGGTTGATTTTGAGCTGCTCCGGGTGTTTGTGAGGTCTTATCTTGCGGCGGGAGGAAGTGCGCCGGAGGATTGGGAGGCTGTTTATGACAGTAACTGCGGCAGGTTGGAGTGGCTGGAATATAATATCAAACGTGTTTTGGGCATAGACTGCGGTGCGGATGAAAAGGAACCGGGAATTTCGGAGGTCCGCAAAACGGTGGAGCAAATTGTTTATTATGCGGATAGGAAGGCAGCAGTTTTGGACAGCCTGAGCCAGTCGGACTAATGGTAAAAAGGCAATTATAATGAGGAGTCGGAAACATGGCCGAAAGAAAAGAAGGTCTTTCCGCAAATGAAGCGTGGAAGGCGATTATTGAAAAATATCATGTTTTGGAGGAAGTCGAAAAAAACGGCTGTTTTCCTATTAAGGCCAGCCAGATTAAAGAGTTCAGAGAACCGCGGCTGATGGCAAAATGGGACAGCACGGATTCTCTGCCTGAGGTGCTGCGGAAAAATAGGATCAATATTTTGCCGGACAGCCGCAGCTCCTATGTATTAGGGGATTTTATCCTCTATCAGAAAATTCCGGAGCTTGATGAGCCGGTGACGCGGATGAAGCAGGTGGAGCTGCCGGATTATGAAACCATTGACATAAATAACATCAGCTCTGAGGCCAATGCAATCAATGTACTGATCATTTCAGGGATTCTGGATGATTTTCTGGAAACGAGCGGTAATGTTTCCACCTTTAATGGCCGGATGGGAACAGGTTGCTTTGACTTTGAGGTGGATACTTATCGGAAAATCAAAAGGAAAATCAGTGTCAATAATGCGCAGTGTGAAATTGACGGCGGTTTTGAAAACGAGGCCTCGGTGGTGATCATGGAGGCTAAAAATGTGGTCCATGAGGATTTTCATGTAAGGCAGCTGTATTATCCTTACAGGCTTTGGCGAAGCAGGGTGAAGAAGCCGATAAGACTTGTTTTTTCCGTATACTCAAATATGATTTACCGGCTGTTTGAGTATCGTTTTGCCACACCGGAGGATTATTCCTCCATAGAGCTGGTGCAGGCAAAGAATTATTCTCTGCAGGATACGAAAATCAGCAGGCAGAATCTTCTGGAGGTCCGTCGGAATACGGCTGTGAAAACCGATGACAATATGGAAGGGACCAAAATACCATTTATTCAGGCCAATTCCATGGATCGGGTGATTTCGCTGTTGGAAAATATGTATGAAAATCCCATGACAACGCAGCAGATTGCGGAGCTTATGGATTTTGACCTGCGGCAGTCGGATTATTATTTTAATGCGGGGAGATATCTTGGTTTATTTGAAAAAACCGCGGATGACGGGCAGAAGGTGGTGTCTTTGACCGCATTGGGCAACCGTATTTTCAGGCTGAATTATAAGAAGCGTCAGCTGAAGCTGGTGGAACTGATATTGGAGCATCGGATATTTGCGGATTTTTTTGACGTGATGATGGAAACGGGAGAGGTGCCGGATAAAAAGGAGATAGCTGATGAAATGAGGGCGCTGCATGTGTGCAATGAGGGGCAGGTGGCGCGGCGGGCGAGTTCGGTGGCCGGTTGGCTGAAGTGGATTGGGAATCTGATGAAGCTGTAAGCTGTCAGGGGAAAGATGCACGTGACTGGGCAGGAAGGAAGCGGAAAATGTGATAAAGTAGTCCTTTTATGATGGCTTCTTTCCATAGCAATTATCAGATAATTGTGTTAAGATTATCAAAAGAGCAGATCGCAGAAAGCGTATGATGATAAAATGAAAAAACATAGAATACGAAATATGATTGGTGCTGCATTTATTATATTAGCCTTAGCCGGCACCGTAGCGGCTATGGTATATGAGACACAGAAGACAATTTACAGGGAGAGTTCCGGGCATTTGGTGGAGATTGCGCACCAGCTGTCTGAGAGATTTTCTGACCAGTGTGAGACAAACTGGAATGTCCTGGACACCTTTATACGGGATTATTACCTGATATATGGAAGCGGTACAAAGGAGGAGTTGGTAAGTTTCCTTTCAGACTATCAACAGACCTGGGGGTATTCCCATTTGTTTTTTATAGATAAAAGCGGTTCTTTCATCTACGAGACAGGCAAAATCAGCAAGCTGCAGTTTGATAATTCCCAGAGCATCTACAGGGTCATCTCCAAAAGAGAAAATGTGGTGGCTCCGGCTACGGACTACGATGGTACGGAAATTCTTTTGTTTGCCAGGCCTGTTGAGCCTTTTGAACTGGATGGACATTTAATTGAAGGCGCAGGAATCTGCTATGAGGTCCAGTCGATGCTGGAGAACATGAATATTAACGCTTTTAAGGAGTCCTGTGATGTATACCTGCTGGATGCGGATGGGATCACAGTGGCACGCTCCATCCATGAAGACAGCATGGATGCGTATAATATAGTCAATGCAGTGGAGAAGGAGAATCCTGAACTGGAGAATCTGGAGGAGCAGCTCCTTTCGGGGAAAAACGATGGGATCATGCAGATCAAGGCAAAAGGCAAGGACGCTTACCTGAGTTACACTACTGTAGATGTTGTGGGATGGAAGCAGCTGCTCATGGTTCCGGTCGATGTGGTGAACAATGAGATGCATAATTATACCCGGATGACGGGGATGCTTGTTGCTGTGCTCATTCTGCTTGCAGCGGCAGGGATAGGCGGAATTGTTCACTTTTTTTACAGGATTAATGCAGAAAAGAAGCAGAAGGAAATTGAGTTGGAATATGAGCATAAGGCAAACGAGTCAAAGAGCCGTTTCCTTGCAAACATGTCTCATGATATCAGGACGCCTATGAATGGCGTGCTCGGTATGGCGACCCTGGCGGCGGCCAACATAGATGACAGGCAGAAGGCGTTGGAATATATTGATAAGATACAGATTTCCGGAAAGTATCTGGTGTCACTGATCAATGATATTCTGGATGTATCAAAGATCAGTAAGGGCGCTTTTGAAATTGCGGAGAAACCGATGAACATATCAGACTTTATTGAGGATATCAGAGTTGTGATCGGGCCTCTTGCGGATAACAAGAAGCAGCATTTTACAATTGAGAAGGATATCCGGAATGAATATGTGATCGGGGACAAGCTGCATCTGAACCAGATCGGCATCAATATCCTGTCCAATGCGGTGAAATTCACGCCGGAGGGAGAGGAGATCAGGCTGTCAATCGTGGAAACTCCCGGGGCGTCAGGGGAATATGCACATTATCATATGGAATTCCGGGATAATGGAATCGGAATGAAGAAGGAGTTCATAGAGCACATCTTTGAAAGCTTTACCAGGGAAAAGGATTCCACTATTGATTCTATTGAAGGAAGCGGCCTTGGAATGTTCATTGTTAAGAATCTGGTGGAACTGATGCATGGGACGATAAAAGTGGAGAGTGAGCCTGGAAAAGGCTCCTGTTTTATCGTTGATCTTGAGCTTAAGCTGGATCCGAATGGAATAAAGGCTGATAAGGAAGAGCCTGAGGACAGCACAGAAGCCATCTGCGGCAGGAAAATACTGTTGGCAGAGGATAATATAATGAACAGGGAGATTGCCGTTGAGATGCTCCAGGAAATGGGAGCTTTTGTGATTACGGCAGAAAACGGGCAGGAAGCAGTGGAAAAGTTTGCTGAGAGTCCAACGGAATATTTTGATGTTATCCTTATGGATGTCATGATGCCGGTAATGGGGGGATACGAGGCCAGCAGAAGAATACGGCGGCTGGAAAGGGCGGATGCGGAGAGTGTCCCAATCATTGCCATTACTGCGAATGCATTTCAGGAAGATATCATAGAGTCGGAGGAAGCCGGGATGAATGCCCATCTCTCAAAACCTTTGGATTTTGTGGCTTTGGGCAGACAAATCGAATTACTGACCCGCCACAAAAGAAAACTGCAAAGGGAAAAGGGGAAAAGGACATGAAACTGAAAAAAGTGTATAAAAGAGGGGCGGTCTGCTGTCTGTTCATGATATTGCTGGCACTGCTTTGCGCAGGCTGCGGTAAAAAGCCAGAGGAAGACAACGTATTTACAATTAATGCATGCAAGACCCGTTATGTTCCAAGGAGCATCCTGGATCAGGTGCGGGAGGAATATCCTGATATGGAGATCCGTGTTGAGATGTACGGCGGCTCGAATTTCACCCTGGATGTGGCGGAACGCCTCGAGCATCATGATATTCCTGACCTGTTAGTAACTACCAGAAATGACCTTCAGATGGATACATATAAGGACAGCTTCCTGGATTTATCTTCGTATGATGTGCTCAATCGGTATATAACCCAGTCAATTGATTCCATGAATATGGATGGGGAAGTTTATTTCATTCCGAATTTCACCAGTCTGACAGGGCTTGTGTATGATAAAAATGTTTTCCGGGAACACGGATGGAAGGAACCGCATAGTTATGATGAACTTGTCGCTTTATGTGAACAGGTGGAAAAAGAAGGGATACAGTGTGTGGGCGCTTCCTGGGATAAAGCCGGAACTTATTCTAATATGCTGGCCTGTACGATGGCGGCCGATTTTTATTCCACACCTGAGGGTTCGGCCTGGTTTTATAATTTTGTCAAGGGAAATGCAAAAGGGGAAGGGGTAATCGAACCTTATATTGCCAATTATATACGATGGTTCGAGGATGGTATTTTCCCTTATGGATTAAATGAGACGGGCGCGAGCCAGCGGAAACGGTTTGATAATGGGGAAATCGCCACATTTTATGGTCTGATTGGAAATTTTGAGTCTGATGAGGTACATGAGTATGGTTTGATCCCGTTTTTTACCACGGGAACGGCGGATGCCTATTATCCTACCGCAACGGCAGGGTACTTTGCATTGAATAAAGAGCTGGGTGAAAAAGGAAATGAAAAAAAGCTGGAGGTTGGACTCAGGATTCTTGATCTTTTAAGTACCGAGGAAGGTCAGAGAGGGCTTATGCGCGGAGATGCCTGTTATTCCTTTTTAAGAGGTTTTGAGGGGGATCTTACTAATATTACTGACTCCTATCAGGACGTGCTGGGACAGAATCATTTTGCGCCTATGAATATAGATATGAATACGCTGGCGGCATCTGCTGCGGAATTGAAAAATATGATGAATGGGTTGATCTCACAGGAAGAATACATAAAACGCTGTGATGAACTGAAAAAGAATGAAACGACAGAAGCGTATACAGGAGAGTATCTGTTTACTGCCAAAGAGGATTTTACTGAGGAACAGACAGTACAGTATTTTGCGGATGCACTCCGGAATTATGCCGGCACACAGATTGGCATGATTACTCCGGCGATAAATGAGCAAGGGGAGTTTAACAATCCTACGACCGGAATCGCTGCCAAATTCTATAAAGGCGATATTTACTCCTGGGCTCTGAGCCGTAATTGCATAATGGCTTTTGACGGAACGAGCGGATGGGCAAAAATGAGTACAGGGACAATCTCCGGGGAAAAGCTTTATGAGCTCCTTGAAGACGGAATGTGCTGGGAACAGATTGATAATAAGCTTAATAATGAATACTACTATGATAAGGGCGGAATGACATCCCCGTTTTATTATGAAACATCAGGTCTGGATGTGGAATTTACATCAGACCATAAAATCAAGTCAATCCGGCTTGAGGACGGCACACCGGTAGAAAAGTCCGGAAGTTATACCGTTGCCGCCCTGCATGAGAATCTCCCTGACAGTTACCTTACAGATCTGCAGATAGAGGAAGAAAAAACGATTCTGGACATTGCCACGGAATATGGTAAGACGGGAATGAAAGGGTATAAGGACAGCCTGCCGATGGAGCGGGATGTTAATAAGGTGGAAAAGAATTAGGATAGGAACACCTAAAGAGAGCGGTAAGATGAAAGCCTTAAGGCGAAATCCAGGTAATTTTATCTATAAGGTAATATCATCTGTCTGAGGACCTATGGTACAAATTACAGGTTTCAAACAGAGGATTAACGGCGAAGGTCCTTTTCGGCTGGATGCGGGATTTATTTTAACAAGATATGGAGCTGACTGATTCCGGAGGGAAAAAGTCAGTTCCTTTTTTGTGGGGTATGCAGGAAGGGGCACTGGATTTCACAGGATATCTTCTTCATATTTGATGGGGAGTTTTAGGACTTCCGGTTCAAGCTTATCGTGATAAATATCATCACCGCCGGCTTCAACATAGACTTTTCCTATTTCCTTGAAGGTTTTCAGGCCTTCCGGGGTGACGTATTTCTGCTTCGTAAATTCCATGTGGAGCCTGTAAAGTGTGGAGCGGAAGGAAGAGATGGTGCGTTCGTTATCCCTTTGAATGTGTGATTCCAACAGGGTTTTTATTTCTTTTATGTCGTTGTGTGTTTCGGTTTCGTATTGTTTTAAGGTTTCTATGTCGGATTGGTGTCTGTTAAGAGTATTTTCGAAAGAATTATTTTTATCCTCAAGGCCCTTTCTTTTCCGGTAATATTTATTCAGCAGACTTCCAAGGACGTTAAGCAGCCTGGATACGCATGAAATAATAGAAGACAGAAATAGAATGACGCCAAGGATTGTTACGTTGTCATATGTTTTTAAAGAATCTATTATGATATCCATGTTTTGGGAAAAACCTTTCTACAGAGAGATATATTTGTTTGATACGTAGCCTGTATGACCGTTGAATTCTATATAGTACCAGCGGGATACTGCATCCTGGCGGAGAATGTTAACGGTATTGTTTCGGGATAAAATAAAGCTTATGTCACCGGAAACGGGGGTATTTCTGCAGTTCAGCTTACTGCAGTTTACCACATGGCCTTTATGTGAGCGGAGGTAGCTGTAGCTGCACCATTTGTTTTCGGCGGGACTGATTTTGGCCCAGTTGTTTTGCAGGGAATAGATGTTTACTTTATCGTATTGATGCTTGAGGCCGATGATATTTCCTGCTGTGGACGGCTTGTCCCTTACATTGAGTGCGGTAGCGGTGACCTCGTTCCAGGCTGTTTCCTCAGGTTTTGAGGGAGTGAGATATTCTTTATATAAATGGTTTACGTCAATTGGGGCGGCTGAGCCGGGGATGAAGGAGGAGCCATACTGCCATATATCATAATGGTCAATGGTGGGAGGTTTTGCGGAATATCTAGCACACCAGATTTGGTAGTTTTTCAGCCGGTCAAAAATCAGCATGGTTTTGAACCAGTTGTCGGAGGCATAGACGCCGGGAATGCAGCCCAGTTCCCGGATGCGTTCACAGAATGCGACGATATTTTTTGTACGCTGTTCTTTCGTGATATTGTCGGCGCGGCCATTTTTGTTCGGATTGGAATATTCGGAATCAATGAAGATGGGGTAGGAGGCAGGGAAGGGGCGGATTTGTTCGCAAAGCCAGTCCGCCTGCTGTCGGGCTTCGGTTTCATTGATGGATTGGTCATAGATATAGAAGCCGAGATTCATGTGGTTTTTAAGGGCTTCATTTACGTGGGAGAGGAATTTTTTATCCAGGGTAAGGGCTCCGGAGCTGTAGGATCTGTAGCCGACTCGGATGATGATATCTTTGTATTTTGTGGCGGCAAGAGTGAGATTGATGGTGTTGTGATGAGATATGTCGATTAATTCACGGATGATTGCAGGGGATTGTGGGCGGGAAGCTGGTTCATATTTCTTTGCGGCGGAATAATCTATGCCGGCAAGCTCTCCGTAGTAGGTGAAAGCTTTGGAACGGGTGGTATATTTTGTTTTTACCAGGTCTTCGGCGGTTCCCTTGGCTTCTAGTATCCATGCTTCGCCGGTATCGTCAATTTCCACGATGCCGATGTGGCCGCTTCGCCAGATGAGCATTCCGTTTTGCAGGTTTTGCGGGTCTGAAACCTTGTATAGGTGCGTCATTCTGGCTTTTAGCTGGGTGCTGTTAATGTGAGGAATTCCGTAGGAATGGCATACAAAGCCGGAGCAGTCAATTCCTGTTCTGCCGATCTTGGCAAGAGCCAGTTTTTTGATGGCGGGGGTGTATATGTTGGGATACATTGCTGCCAGGGTGTTTATTTTAGACTGGGTTACTGGCTCGTATTTCAGGCCGTATATGTAGACAACGCCGGTAGTGATGAGGTGGTTGGCGTTGGTGACGGCGATGGCGGGGGTGTTGGGCATGGGAGGGGCTCCTTTCGGTGGGGGGATGAGGGAAAAGGCGGTGATTTGGGAGGAGGGGAAATTTTTGATTTAGTTTAGTAGATGAGGGAAGATGGTAGATTATGATATTCTAATTTGACCGCCTTAAATGACAGTGGCGCTATCAAAAGCATGGATGCCAGGGAGGATGGGGTATACATTACTTATGTACCCACTGTTGGTGCTGATACAGTAACAAAAAAATTGGGTAGCGGAATCTCTTTCCGATGGAAATATGCTGGTCAGCCCAATATTATACGTGGAACAACACAGCAGATATCAGAAATTGATGTATCCAATTATACTTTTGCCACTTTTGCAGTGTATACAAATTCCGCAAATCTTGATATCAATATATTAGGTAACGGTGCAACTATAAGTTCATTTAAAACCGGCACACAGAAATTAGATATAAATGAGTATACTTCTATATCAGCTAATTTTGCAGTGAAATACAACTTGCCCGCAACTATGGATATTACCATTACTTTATATTAATGCGAGCATTACTGTACAGCACATACCACAGGCCATTGATTTATTACCTGGTTTTGGCTTATAACAGATATTGAATCAGCGGTAGGAGTAGCCTTAATAACAGCCCATCCATCTGTACCTCCTGCTTCACCATACTGATTTCTGTAATTAGCATGAAGTGTTGATACTTTTTCAGATCCAGAGACATTAAGTTGCCAGGGCTTATATCCATCAGCTATACCTCTTGCCTGCCAGTATGCAATAACATATATATAGCATTCCTTTCCAGGAGTAAGGCCAGTAATAGTATTTGTGTTGGTGACAAGGTGGGGGAATACACTACCCAACGGGACCCACACTGAATCAGCACCTCTTACATACTTAATACCATTCTCTTCCTTAAAGGCTAGTCCCCCTAAATTAGAACTTTAGTAAATAGATTGATGTGATGTGTAATTAACTTAAACAATAAAATATTTTATAAAATATAGCAAAAGTAAAACATAATATTCTAATTTAGGAGCGCTGAATGACGGCGGAGCTATTAAAGGATTGGAAGTCCGGGAAGGGGATGGTGTATACATTACATACACTGATGGTGCTGATACAGTGTCAAAAAAATTAGGTAACGCAACCATAACTTTTGATATCTCCGGAAGTGGAGATAACCCTAATCACCTCCCCTCTGCAGTTTTTCAATTTTATCGCACTTCTTTTGATGGTTTTTTTAACGCAGGATATACAAAATGCAAAATTAAATTTTCTTCTATTTCTGGCACACAATCAACAGGGCGCCTTGAAATTCGAAGAAATGGAAATATATCAGTATACCATTCTGATCCTGGCCCAATTGAATTTGAACTTGCCAAAGGTGACTATATTGCTGGTTATGTCATAGCACAGAATACTTTCAGGTTTAGCGCTTCAGTAACTATGTCGTTGTAATTATTTGAAAGCAAATATGCTAACAGACCTCAGTTGTGCACCTATAGCTTTTCCGAAAGCCAAAGTATCTCCGCTCCTCGGCTTTTCAATATATATTACAATATATGTCTGTGAAGAGTCAGTGCCAATAGTTCGTTGCTCTGAATATAATGGTATCCTGGTTCCATTCCCGTTATATGTTATGCCAGCTTCAAGCCCATATCCCATGATTCCAGCTGAGGATTGAACAATAAAAGCAGATGAATAATCTTCATTGAAAGTATAACGAGTTACATTTAAATGGCTTCCATTTCCACCAGAAGCCCAAATCTGGTTGTATATATTGGCATCTGATAAGATTGTACCTTTAAAAGGGATTACTGTATCAGCACCTGCCTCATCTGTAATTATATAGCCACGTTTACCATCTGCAGTTTTTCCGTACCGAAACTTTTCACCATCTGCAGCTGATAAATTAGAATTTAATTCACTAACCAACTTAGTACTAGCCGCAATTTTCTCGCTGCTGGAATCTTTCGAGCTGGAGATGCCATCGATGGCACCTAACTTCGCCTGGGCGGTCTTTCCGTCGTCGAATTGCAGTGTATTTGCGTTCGTCCAATGGGAAACAAGCTGAAAGCCCGAGGATGTTAAAATATACTTTTTAAATTTTTTATAACCTGATACAATACTCATATTTTTGTTTCCTTTCTTAGTATTCTTTGTTCCAGAAAACCTTGCCGGCCATTTCTTCGGCGGTAGGTTCTGTGTCTGAATATACGTTAAATATTTCCTGTTTTTTAAAGGACAGCTGTTCTTCGATGGAAACCAGCTTTTGTTCCAGGAAATTGAAGAGTGAGGCGGTAAACGCCTCAAGGTGGGGATGGTTCTTTAAAAGCCTGGCAGCGCCTGCCGGATTGCCCGCTTTGAACAGCTTTTTGTGTTGGTCGGCGGTTTCTTTGCTGCGCAGCCGGGCAGAGCTGTGGGGTACAAAAATAAAATCATGTTCGTTCATTAAATCCTCCCTGTTCAGTATTCGGCAAACCATTCGGTGCCCTGACCGAAATTGCCTTCCGGTTCGGTTTCGTTTTCCGTAATCACGACGGCCTGGGTGGACGAGGCCGTCTGCCACAGCTCATAAAGGCCCTGTTCAATTTTGTTGATGCCGTTCATGTCTATAATGTACGGCTTTAAAAGCTCATGATTCTCCTCGAGCAGACGGGAAGCGGCGGCAAAATCCTCCTGGTCCATGTATTTATAATACTGGAGGACGAGGGGAGCGGCTGTGGCATCCACATCTTTGTAATTTGACAGTTGATATGACATTTTTCACCTCCTTAGAGTGGGATCTCATAATCGTACATTAACGGATGGAAACGGTACATTGTTATGGAGGTCGTCGGTACGGTGCCTCCCAGATTATGAGATATGTTTGTGATGATATAGGGATAGGGTTCGGATGTATTCTGTTTCTGCCAGGTGACTTTTTCGTAGACATCCAACCAGGGGACACAGAGTGTTGTGATGGTGACAATATCATTCCAGGAGGAGGTTTTTATATTGTCATAGATAGCCGTTTCGATGGCATTGGACACGGATGTGATGTTGTCATAGGTGTCTCCGGTTTTGACATCGGGAACAATGCCTATCTGCTGTATCGTAAAGGGATTGTCGGGTTCCACGCGGAATACCACGTTTTTGCAGTTAAACCGTTCTGCAAAATACTGCTTCGTATAGACCGGGTCCTGCGCATCGGCGGTAAGAACGCATATGGCATGGGGCTGGTATTGGCCCAGATAATAAAAACGGCCGGAGTTATCAACCTTTTTATATTGTAGGACATATGTTTCACCGGCGGTCATGGTATCTGCGGCGACAGGGTTCGTTGTATTCTCATAATAAATGGGAACCAGGGAAAGCCCGTTGATCTGAAGCTGTATTCCTTCCGCATTGTTTTTGTCTGCTGTGAAAGCGATATAATCGTTGGAAACATATTTTTCATAGTCATCCAGCTGAAGCTTGTAGGTATTGCCTGAGGTGGTGCAATTTTCGGACATCCGGTCAATCTCGTAAACGGAGCCGAGGACCTCCGTGACATTGCGGATGTTTTCAATATCATAGTCAACGGATTCCCCGCTGTCCGTGAGGATGGATTTGAGAAAATCATCGTCCAGTGCAATCGGATTATTTTCACAGGAAGGGATCATGTGGCAGCAAAAGTTATTGTATACGTCAAAATATTTCTGGAGATTGGGATACAGGCCGGTGATTTCGTTGATTTCGTCGGCAACCATGCATCCCATGTTAAATTCCAGGTCATAGGGAAGCTGGTTCCAGCCGGGGTTATTTTTCCGGTATTCTTCAAAATCCGTGTTATTGGCTTCCATGCCGAAAAATTCTCCGATATCATCAATGATGCAGTTTTCAATCCCGCCCTGCTGTTTCAGGACAAAGGTCAGCACCTCCCGCAGGATGGTGTGATTTCCTTCGTCGTCCACAGCGGGAATTTTTATCAGCGGCGTGCCGCCTACCTGTCCGTTGCGTGTCCCGTTCAGTTTGGAAAACCAGTCCGAAACGGTGAGGGAAAGGGTATTGCTGGTGCTGTTATACTGGGTATTGGAGGCGGTAATCAGATAGGTGCCGCAGGGATACCAGATGTAATCATCTTTCATGACGCTGTACATGCCGATTTCAAATTTAAAATCCAGGCCGAACCAGCTTTGGATTTTTTCCTCAATATCTGTCTGAAATTCATCCAGCGCCAGCGTAAAGTTCAGGGTCCTGCGGATGTCGGATTCTCCGCTGATTCCGTAGGTGCCCAGCTGTGAAATTCCATAGATAACATCCACAAACCGGCTGCCCTTCATGACGCTGAGGCGGTATTTATAGTCAAGGGCGCCCTGGCTGAAAAGCAGCTTGTCTTCTTCGTTTATTCTATATTTCATAAATCACCACCATTCCGGCCCGATGGGGCTTAAGCCGTTGGTATAGAGCGCTTTGGGGTCATTGACATCACCGATTTCGGCGAACTGGAAGGTGATTTTACGCAGGTCAGGATGGCTGTCCATGGTATCGGTGGGGGTTCCCACAACATCAATCATCCAGATCCGGCCGTCCTCCCATTTGAGGATTTTGGGTTTTTTATCGGTGAGGAAATCCATCATGTCCTTCCTCAGCGACAGGCTGCCGGGAAGGTCGGCAAAGCAGTCCCTTGCGTCCGTTTTCAGGAAGGCGCCGGTAGCTGTGCCCGTATCGTAGTTATAGGCGCCGTTATGGATCACCTTGGCATATTGGCTGTTTAAAAGTGTGGCAGCCTCGCCGGACGCCGTCCTGGTGATATCGCATCCGTCCAGGTTGTAAATGGTTCCGATGGCGTTGTCCTGGTTTACAACGAAAAAGCCGTTGAAATCGGAATGGACTTCCCTGATTACGCGGCTGTTTTCAATGCCGTTGCAGGTGGACGCCAGCATGAATTCGTAATCCGTGTTGCTTCGGGCATAGCGGTAAAAGTAAAACATTTTGAAATCATCAATGGTTTTGATTTCCTTGGTATGGATTGTCTTCCAGTCAATGCTGCCTTTTTCACGGCATTTGACCACCATTATGTCGGTATTCCTTAAGCTGAAGCCGGAATTCCCGGCATCCAGGCTGTCATCAAAGGGCGCGCTGAGAAGGGTATTTTCATTCCATTCATTATGCGTGCTTTCGATGGTTTCTTCGGAATTTTTGCTGGCGTATAAATGATCGAAGGTTCCGTTGGTCAGCTTGATTTCCGTGATCGGGCTGACGCTGACGGCAGGAGGATCCAGTGTATGTAACCCGCTGAAAAAAGTGGTTCCGAGAAATAGCATAGTTTGTCAGTCTCCTTTCAGATATTTTCCACCGTACTGTCGTTTTCATAATAGATGCTTAAGTCATAGCGCCCGTTTTTATAGCTGATTTCGAAAACTGCGGTGTTTTGATCCGGGTAGCCCGGGGCGGCGAGCATAAGCAGGTTGCCGGCGGTATCCACAAGCAGGCTGCCTTGTGCGTCTGCCAGTGAGGGCGTGGGGATTTCGGCGAAAATATTGTAATGCCCCAGTTTGGCACCATAGGGGATGTTTAAAATCCCGTAGTAAGCTTTCCCCAGCCGTTTTATGCGGATATCAAGATATTTGCCGGTTCCCGGACAGCGCATTTTGAAAAAAGAAGCGTCAAGGGGGACTTTCCGCGCTTTGAGAAATACCTTGAATTCATCCGTGATTTCGAAGCCGGCATTATAGGTGAGCGTGTTGTCGCTGCCGATGATCAGTTCGCTGTTTTTTATGGTATAGTTGTCGTTTTCTATTTCATAGCCGATGTCAATGACGCCGCTTTCCAGTGCAATGCTGCCGTTTTCGGGATGGTTTTTTGCCTCGAAAAGGACGTTGGCAGGCATGAGGAAATATTTAATGCTTATTTTGATATAGTCGGTTTCGATGCGAAGTCCGTGGACCGTTGTTCCTGTGGCCCTTACATAATATTCGCTTTCGTTTTTCAGGCCGTAAAAGATATGGGTCATGTCGGAAGCGTCATATTTATGTTCGGAGGAGGTGAGCAGTGTTTTATCGTAGTCGTAGAGAAGGAACTGGAAGTCCTGTAAGGCCTCCTGTTCCTTCTGGGAGTAGATAAGAGTCAGCTTTGGGTTGGCCGTGTGGAGGATGGTGTTTTTGTCCAGGGCGTCGAAACGAAATTCCGGGGTGGAGTAGCAGCAGAAAAGTACAGGCTCTGAAAAAGGGGATTCATTGCCATAGGCATCAAAAACCTTGATGCGGATTTGATAGCTTTTTCCGGGAGAAAAGGTGCCTCCCGGAAATACGTGGTCGGGCCGCATTCTGTCCTGCACGGAATCATATACGGTCTGATAGGTTTCGTTGTCCAGCACGATGGCCCGGTTGCGGACTATCTGGCTGCCTGTGTAGGAAAATTCCACAGTGTGGTTGTTGATAGGATCAAAGGTCTCGACAGGATGTATATCCGGCGTATGTAAAGTAGCCATAGTATCCTCCTTAATATTCCTGAAGCCAGTAATTATTTACTGACAGTCCGGTGGGTTCGGTTGCGCTTATTTTTTCCTTCAGTACGCCTCCTGCCAGGCTTGTGGCAATGGAAACGTTGCCGGACAGGTTGGTCGAGGCTGAGCCGGTGACATCGCCGGTCAGGGAAATGGTTCTGCTGGCGGATAATTTTTCCGCACTGGAAGCAGCGCCTCCGGCGGAAGCGGAGCCGGCATAATTGTGGGTATGGGATTTGGCGGCCGCATCCGTAATGCCGTAGCCGGAAAGCGTGGTGGGATTGGTGCCGCCGGTAACATGGCCCTGGGCGTTTACGGTTACGCTTTTATAGGTTCCGGCCGATGC
>NZ_KE992702.1:0-601 GCF_000466465.2 Clostridium sp. KLE 1755 | reverse complement strand
CGAATGCTATTTCGGGAAAAGAAGGAACTGCTGGAGTTATATAATGCACTCAATAACTCGGCGTATCACAGTACGAAGGACCTGATAATCTTCACCCTGGAAAATGCGATTTACATGAATTTTAAGAATGACATCTCATTCTTGCTGGATTCCGAGCTGAATCTATACGAGCACCAGGCATCGTATAATCCCAATATGCCGCTGAGGGATTTGGTATACATCGCAAAGCAGCTGGAAAAATACATGCGGGATGAGAGTATATATTCTTCCACGCTGGTGAAAATTCCGATGCCCCGGTTCGTGGTATTTTATAACGGTACAGACAGGCAGCCCGAAAAGCAAATCCTGCGGCTGTCGGATGCGTTTGAAAAAGAAACGGCAGAACCGGAGCTTGAGCTTAAAGTACTTATGCTGAATATTAATTTTGGCCACAACCAAGAGCTGATGGATAAATGCCGGACATTGAAGGAATACAGCCAGTATGTGGACCGGGTCAGGAAATATGCAAGGGTAATGCGGATTGAGGAAGCGGTTGAGCGGGCAGTGACGGAATGCATCAGGGAAGGGATTTTGGCAGATTTCCTGTCGTCACAGAGAGCGG
>NZ_KE992701.1:576-904 GCF_000466465.2 Clostridium sp. KLE 1755 | reverse complement strand
TTCTTCCACGCTGGTGAAAATTCCGGTGCCCCGGTTCGTGGTATTTTACAACGGCACGGACGGGCAGCCGGAAAGGCAAATCCTGTGGCTGTCGGATGCTTTTGAAAAAGAGACGGCAGAACCGGAGCTTGAGCTTAAGGTACTTATGCTGAACATTAATTTTGGACATAATCAAGAGCTGATGGATAAATGCCAGACATTGAAGGAATACAGCCAGTATGTGGACCGGGTCAGAAAATATGCAAGGGTAATGCGGATTGAGGAAGCGGTTGAACGGGCAGTGACGGAATGTATCAGGGAAGGCATTCTGGCAGATTTCCTGTCGTCA
>NZ_KE992701.1:0-476 GCF_000466465.2 Clostridium sp. KLE 1755 | reverse complement strand
TGAAGAAGTGGAAATGAGAAAAATCCGTGACAGCGAGTATAAGAGCGGCAAAGAAGATGGGATTGCCCAGGGGATCGCCCGTGGAGCTGCACTTGGTGAAGCTGAGACGATAATATCATTAATCAGAAAAAATCGGAAAAGGGCTTTGGTATAAATGAAATAGCCGACATACTCGAGTTGGATGTTTGTTATGCAAAGAAAGTGCTTGATTTGCTGGCGGAAAATCCTGATAAAACTGATATGCAGGTTGCGGAACTTATTATTGGACAGGTATAGGCGTTTAACTTTATTAAAAATTTGAATTAAAGTAACAGCTCCTCTGCCTGATTTATTACAGAGGATGATAAAAAGTCTGCAATAAAAAAGGCCTTGTGTATTCAAGGCTTTTTTATTTGCTATCATATGGATGATATCTGCTGTCGCCATGTTTTCTCACGGTTTGCGCTGTGAATGCGCAAACCTGTCTGAACTGTTAC
>NZ_KE992700.1:0-1825 GCF_000466465.2 Clostridium sp. KLE 1755 | reverse complement strand
AAAAAAGTGCTTGACAGTCCAAACGACATGTGATAAGATATCAACTGTTGCGGCTGAGAAAGCAGCACACAGAACCTTGACAAATAAACAGTAATGCAACCCTGAAAATTCTAAAAAAGAAAATTCAGAGAACAAGTTTTAAAGCTTCGAAAGAAGAGCTTTAAGACACCCAAAAACAGTAAGAAACGCTTGGAAACAAGCAACGGTTAAACATTAGCTAGAGTTAATCTTAACTGGGTTAAACACTTAAACAAGAGAGTTTGATCCTGGCTCAGGATGAACGCTGGCGGCGTGCCTAACACATGCAAGTCGAACGGAGTTATGCAGAGGAAGTTTTCGGATGGAATCGGCGTAACTTAGTGGCGGACGGGTGAGTAACGCGTGGGAAACCTGCCCTGTACCGGGGGATAACACTTAGAAATAGGTGCTAATACCGCATAAGCGCACAGCTTCACATGAGGCAGTGTGAAAAACTCCGGTGGTACAGGATGGTCCCGCGTCTGATTAGCCAGTTGGCAGGGTAACGGCCTACCAAAGCGACGATCAGTAGCCGGCCTGAGAGGGTGAACGGCCACATTGGGACTGAGACACGGCCCAAACTCCTACGGGAGGCAGCAGTGGGGAATATTGCACAATGGGGGAAACCCTGATGCAGCGACGCCGCGTGAGTGAAGAAGTATTTCGGTATGTAAAGCTCTATCAGCAGGGAAGAAAATGACGGTACCTGACTAAGAAGCCCCGGCTAACTACGTGCCAGCAGCCGCGGTAATACGTAGGGGGCAAGCGTTATCCGGATTTACTGGGTGTAAAGGGAGCGTAGACGGCATGACAAGCCAGATGTGAAAACCCAGGGCTCAACCCTGGGACTGCATTTGGAACTGCCAGGCTGGAGTGCAGGAGAGGTAAGCGGAATTCCTAGTGTAGCGGTGAAATGCGTAGATATTAGGAGGAACACCAGTGGCGAAGGCGGCTTACTGGACTGTAACTGACGTTGAGGCTCGAAAGCGTGGGGAGCAAACAGGATTAGATACCCTGGTAGTCCACGCGGTAAACGATGATTGCTAGGTGTAGGTGGGTATGGACCCATCGGTGCCGCAGCTAACGCAATAAGCAATCCACCTGGGGAGTACGTTCGCAAGAATGAAACTCAAAGGAATTGACGGGGACCCGCACAAGCGGTGGAGCATGTGGTTTAATTCGAAGCAACGCGAAGAACCTTACCAAGTCTTGACATCCCAATGACGTGCCCGTAACGGGGCATTCTCTTCGGAGCATTGGAGACAGGTGGTGCATGGTTGTCGTCAGCTCGTGTCGTGAGATGTTGGGTTAAGTCCCGCAACGAGCGCAACCCTTATCCTTAGTAGCCAGCAGGTAAAGCTGGGCACTCTAGGGAGACTGCCGGGGATAACCCGGAGGAAGGCGGGGATGACGTCAAATCATCATGCCCCTTATGATTTGGGCTACACACGTGCTACAATGGCGTAAACAAAGGGAAGCGAGACAGTGATGTTGAGCAAATCCCAGAAATAACGTCTCAGTTCGGATTGTAGTCTGCAACTCGACTACATGAAGCTGGAATCGCTAGTAATCGCGAATCAGCATGTCGCGGTGAATACGTTCCCGGGTCTTGTACACACCGCCCGTCACACCATGGGAGTTGGAAATGCCCGAAGCCTGTGACCTAACCGTAAGGAAGGAGCAGTCGAAGGCAGGTCTAATAACTGGGGTGAAGTCGTAACAAGGTAGCCGTATCGGAAGGTGCGGCTGGATCACCTCCTTTCTAAGGCGAAGAAGTAAGGGTTGTATTACTGTTTAGATGTTAAGG
>NZ_KE992699.1:0-4261 GCF_000466465.2 Clostridium sp. KLE 1755 | reverse complement strand
CATTTCCGGGCCTGCCGCCGCCAACTCCGTCGTAGGCTTCAAGCCCTCCCGGGGCAGCATATCCGCCGAAGGAATCATGCCGTTGATTCAGGCGGTTGACACCCCCGGCCCCATCGCCAAATGTGTCAGCGATGCTTCCCTCGCCTACGGCGCCCTTTCCGGTTCCTATGCCGATCTTTCCGGACAGGAAGACGCCCTGAACGGCGCGGTGATCGGCCTGCTTACCTATGATTACAATCAGGAAGACATGATAACCCAACTGAAAACGGCGCTGGAGCATGCCGGCGCACAGGTAAAGGAGCTCCCCGGTATTCAGGATGTATCCGTGCAGAATATCATTTATCTGACCTTCCGCCGGGATTTTGAGGCGTATGCGTTAAAATACGGTCTTCCCATCACCACCCTGAAGGAGCTTATTGCTTATAATCAGGAAGATTCCAGACGGCGCATCCGTTATGGACAGGATCTTCTGGAAGCAGCGGACGGGGTGGAACAGTGCGATGACGGCCCCATAAAGGGTTCCATACAGGAAGCGCAGGGAATTCTGGATTCACTTTTTTCAGAGCACGGCCTGGATGCCGTCATTTTTCTGAACAGCACGGCCTCCGCCACTGTTTCCGCCGCTGGTTATCCTCAGTTGACGGTGCCCCTTGGCATGGATAAAAAAGGAGTCCCCCAGGGCGCGACCTTTGCTGCGGAATATGGCCGGGAGCGAAAGCTTCTGGAGCTTGGCTATTCCTTTGAACAAAATGTGCAGGGGCGGTTCCGGCCCTGAACGAAGGATTTTTTGCCAGGATTTTCCTGAGGCATTAGAGCCTTGCAGTTCGCCGCAGCCACAAAATCCATTTGATACTCGTAACAGTTCAGATAGCAGATCTGTTACTCCTGTTGCAATTATTCAGCTGTCCAGCCCTTTCACAGCTACTTTATTTTCCCTATATTTATCAAAAAATTTTTTGGTTGTTTACTTCGAACATCAGTTCTGCTATAATTAAATTAAACGGCTGCCCTGCAATGCTTTCTGCCGCCCTTCTTCTTTCTTCCCGGCATGCCAGCAGGGCGCAGCCTGCTCACTCTTACAGGCGGCGTACTCTGTTAAGCCAGGCCTGTGCAGGATAATATCCATATGGACTGGAGGTCCTGGGAATGTCTGACAGAATGTATTTATGTATTGATTTGAAATCTTTTTATGCTTCCGTAGAGTGTGTGGAACGCGGCCTCGATCCTCTTACCACCAATCTGGTTGTTGCGGATCCTGAACGTCACAGCGGCACTATATGTCTGGCCGTATCCCCCTCCATGAAAAGCATGGGCGTCAGGAACCGCTGCCGTGTATTCCAGATTCCCGACAATATGAAATATATCATGGCGCCGCCGCGCATGAAGTTATATATCGAACACTCCGCCAATATTTATTCCATTTATTTAAAATATGCGGCCAAAGAGGATATTCACGTATATTCCATTGATGAAGCCTTTCTGGATATCACGGATTATCTGCCTATGTACCGCCTTACAGCCAGGGAACTGGCCCTTCGCATCCTTCAGGACATCCGTGACACCACCGGCCTTCCTGCCGCCTGCGGCATCGGTACGAACCTGTATCTTGCCAAAATAGCCCTGGATATCACAGCAAAGCATAATTCTGATTTTATAGGCTATCTGGACGAAGAGACTTACCGTAAGACTTTATGGGATCACCGGCCGCTTACCGATTTCTGGCGGATCGGCCCCGGCATTGCCAGCCGGCTGTCGTCCATGGGAATCACCTCAATGGGCGAGGTTGCCCATATGGACGAAAAGCTTCTTTATAAAGCCTTCGGCGTTGATGCAGAATATCTCATCGACCATTCCTGGGGAAGGGAACCCACCACCATCGCGGAAATCAAAGCCTATAAATCAAAAAACAATTCCCTCTCCAGCGGCCAGGTGCTGTTTCGGGAATATAATTATGAAGAAGGGCTGCTCATCGTCAAGGAAATGGTGGATCTGCTCTGTCTTGACCTGGTGGATAAGGGCCTTGTCACGGATTCTATTTTTCTTTACGTGGGTTATTCCCGGGATACCGCAAAATCCTCCCACGGGACCTCCCCGCTCACCGTAACGACCAACTCCGTACGTGTCATTACCAAAGCTTTTTCCCTGCTGTATGAGAAAATAGTTAACAAAACCGCCCCTATCCGCCGCGTAAATATCGGCTTTAACAATGTGGTGGATGAGGCATACGAGCAGTACGATCTCTTTACCGACCCGGCCGAACTGGAAAAAGATCGGAAAATACAGATGGCCGTCCTGGACATCAAGAAAAAATTCGGCAAAAATGCCATCATGAAAGGAATGAACCTGGAGGATGCCGCAACTACCAGAGAACGGAATCTTCAGATAGGAGGTCATAAAAGTGGCGAATCAGACTAAGGCCGACCGTGCTAAAATTTTCATGCCCTTCGATGCAGTAAAAGGCTTCCGTGAAGCTCTTGCTGAAAAAGAGCGGATTATTGTTCCCAAAACAGAACTGTCAGAGGAGCGCAAGGAAGAGCTGGACCGCAGGCTGAGGATGATACACACCGGAGATATCATCACCGTCGTTTACTTTCATGACGGTGAATACGTAAAGCTCACCGGCATGGTCTCAAAATTCAATCCCGCCGGCAGAACGCTATCCATTGTTAATACCATGATACCCCTTGACGATATCCACGAACTGGAGAATTCTGCAGGAGATAATTTCTAGGGCAAACGAATATAAACCAGCCGGGGTGCAAACCTGCTTTAATAAATGGACGGAAAATCTCATCACAGCTATGCCCTGTGCGCCCTCCCTGTCCCACCACAACAAACGCTGCAGGCCTTTTTGCAGCCTGCAGCGTCTGACTATTATACATATTTAAAAATCCCGTTTCGTTTTTACGGTTTCTTTCCTAATCTTTTCTTACTGTTTCCCATGCTCCGCATCCCAGTCTTCATTTGCTTTTTCCACCTTCAGGGAATACAGAAGTATTATCATAATTATAACCATGATAAACGGGAACCACAGATACAGGAAGTTCAGCATATTAATACAGGACTGCGGCTGAATCTCCGCGTTTGCTATATAACCGCCGGCTGCGAGCAGCCATCCGGTTAATGCGGTACCGATGCCGCTTCCGATCTTAATTCCCAGTGAGGAACAGGAGTACATGGTTCCGTCAATCCTCTTGCCTTTTGTCCTGTAGGTATAATCGCTGGTTGCTGCAATCAGCGCGTTCAGATCTCCGGTCAGGGGGCTGACACAGAGTCCGGCAAGAACGGAGAAGCACAGCATCATGGGGATATTGCCCATCATTCCGCCCACAATAAAACCGATTCTCATAAAGAAAGCGATACAATACCCGAACAGATTTACCTTATACATTCCCTTTGCTTTTTTCACCAGCCAGGGAGTAAATGCCAGGCCGATAATCATCGGGAACATCTGCGCCGCGGAAAAGGTTCCCAGCAAAGCGGGATTGCCCAGCACATAGGTCATATAATAAATACCGATGCCCGCAATACCTGTCTGAATATAAGTCAGGACATAAACAGCTACAATAATCAGATAATATTTGTTCGCAAACAGAAGCTTGGCGGATTCCCAAAGGGACAGCTTATCTTCCCCTCCCTTTTCAGCGGAGGTCTGCACCTTTTCTTCTTCATCCGGCACTTCCTTTACAGACAGGACGGATATGGTATTTACCACCAGGCCGATAAGCCCGTACACAATTGCCACGTTACGCCAGCCTGCAGCGCCGCCGCCCATGGATGCCACTGCCTTAATGGTAATGGATGCCACTACCAGGTTGGTTGCCAGGGAAAACATGAACCGGATGGAGCCCATCTGCACACGTTCATTGTTATTTTTGGTGATAAGCGCTGTTAAAGATGCATATGCAATATTGTTTGCGGTATAGAATACAGCATTCAGCAGCGTGTATGCGATAAAGAAATAAGCATATTTTGCGGTATCACCCCAACTGGAGGGAATCGCAAAGATCGCAATCAGACATACTGTATTTCCTATGTAGGACCAGAGCATCCAGGGACGCGCTTTCCCCATTTTACTCCTGGTCTTGTCAATCAGGCTGCCGAAAAATACGTCCGTCACACCGTCTGCAAATTTTGAGAACATCATCAGAGTTCCTACAATACCTGCATTCAGCCCCACCGTATCCGTCAGATAGATCAGAACAAAGCTTGTCAACAGGGCATAGACCATATCAGCGCCGAAAGACGCTGGCAGGTTGTA
>NZ_KE992698.1:9289-133380 GCF_000466465.2 Clostridium sp. KLE 1755 | reverse complement strand
CTAATCAGAGAAATTTTCTCCTACTCGATTTTTTATAATATAATTGAGCAACAGAACCGCATCCATAAGCCTGACTGACACAATTCCGCGTTCCCATCAATTTGTTATAATCATACCCTACAAATGTGACAAAACTATGTACACATTCATAAGAAAAAATAAAAAAAACACGAAAGATTTTATAAATTATTAGGAATAAGAGGAAGAAAAACAGCTGATTGCAGTCGCATCGGATGGCAGGAAGGACAGCGCCGACGCTGATGCATTTATCCTGGTTCCTTCATAATGAATTTCAAAATATCTTGAGATATTTTATGAAATATAGTAATATGAAGTTGACTTCACGTGAAGTACACTTCATATGAATAAAGGGAGGCTGATAATGAAAACGAAGGTGAAAGAGCTGCGAACCGCATCCGGGATTACCCAGCAGCAGCTTGCCGAATTGGTTCACGTTTCGGCCAGGACAATCATATCCATTGAGAAGGAACAGTACAGCCCGTCCTTAATGCTGGCATATCGGATAGCGGAGGTTTTTCATGTAACAGTGGAGGAGCTGTGCTGCCTGGAAGAAAACAAAAGGCTGGAGGATCAAAAGTATGAGGAATTGTAAGAAATTAAGCTATACGGATAAAATTAAATGGCGTATTCGTATTTTGTGGATGGTTTTAGCTGCGATGCTGGTTTATATGGTAACGGTGGCGGAACTGGGCGGCGGGGATTCCAGGATTATGACCGGCCTGGCGAAGCAGTTCAGCAGTTTTGTTTTTTTCGGGGGCCTGATTTATGTGGCTTACAGAATTGTCCGAAATAAAAAGCTGCTGAAAAACAGAATGCTTTTAAAGGAACAGCTGCGCATGGAGCAGGACGAAAGAAATCAGTATCTGCATGATAAAAGCGGAGGGATCATAGTGGATATCCTGTTATTATCTCTGCTGTTTATCACTGTGACAGCCGCATTATTCAACATGGCGGCCTTTTATACGGCAATCACCATACTGGGACTTACGGTTGTCCTGAAGGCGGCGGCATACTTCTTTTTCAGCCGCAGATAGGCTGCGGGGAGAGGAGAATGCTGCGCCGGATGGCGGCTGAGGTGTGATGCTTTTGTGTGTTTCCCATGTAAGAAGTGAAAGGAGAAATCAGATGAGGGCGCTCAGAGTGTTTGGAAGCTTTGTGTATATGACGGCGGTAATTTTTTTCTGCCTTTGCATTTCCGCCGGGCCGTTATGTACATTTACGATTAATAACATGATTGTGGGGCGTGCAGTATCCTCCAGAGTACTGGACGAGGTATACAGGGTTTGGCCGGAAGTGACCTATGGACAGATGGAGGCCATAGAGAAGGGGATTACGGACAGCGCTGCGCTGCAAAGGCTGACCGGCGATCTCCTGGATGCCATGGCTGAAGAGGCGGTAATGGAAGAGACTGCAAAAAGCGCGGAAATGGCAGAAGCATCCGGAAGGACCGGAAATGAAGCTGCCATATTTCTGACGGATAAAACGGTGGAAGAACTGAAGGAGGGTATTTACTCGGAAGTGATAAAGGAAATGGGAGAGCTTCTGACAGAGGAACAAAAGACGGTACTGGAGGATGGGATAGAAATTCAGGTTAATATAATAGCAGACGGTCTTAAGACGGTCGCAACCGGTATACTTGGCGACGTTTATCTGCCGGTAAACGGCCCGCTACGGCTGTATGCCGCGTTGACTTCTTTTCAGGCAAAGGCTGTTGCGTTCCTGTTTCTTTTTGCAGGTGCCGCCGCCGTATTCTGGGCCTGCAGGGGATGGTCTGCAGGGCTCCGCCTGCTGGCCTGGGACAGCATAGCCGCAGGTCTGCTTACCGGAGTGGCCATACCCTTTGCCATTTCATCATCAGCCCGTTTCCTGACCAACCGGATTCTGGGAAGAACGGTGGAGATTACGCTGACGCCTCTGTTATTCTGCGGCGGGATATTGTCTGCCATAGGGCTGCTCTTCCTTGCCCTGGCGTATGTGCTACAAAAACACCGATCCGACAGGCTGTAAAATACTGTTTGCGCCAACCGGACAAACCGCTGGAAAAATCCCCCTGCCACAGATTACAAAAAGGGCAGAGACAGTCAAGCGGCTGCAGTACAGGTATGGTATGGTAATAAAAAAAGGAGGAACAAAAAATGTACGCTTGGGAACAGATACAGCAGACGGTTGACTATATTGATAAGCATCTGGGAGAGGAGCTTGCCATAGATAATCTGGCAGAAATGGCCTCACTGTCCCCTTTTTATTACCAGAGACTGTTTAAGCGGCTGGTAAAAAAGCCGGTGGGTGAGTACATTAAGCTCCGCCGCATGGGTAAGGCGACGGAGGCGCTGCTGCAGAAGGACAGCCGCATTTTGGATATTGCCCTGGAGCTTGGCTTTACCTCACATGAACATTTCACCAGGACGTTTAAGGAAACCTTCGGCATGACGCCGGAGGAATACCGCCGTAATCCGACAACCTTAAACCGCATGACCAAACCGGAGCTTTCCCTGAATTATGTATTGGTGGGGGAAGGGGTTCCCCTGGTAACGGAGGGGATTGTCATTGAGATAAAAAGAGAACAGACGGAAGAAGCTGTCAGATATGCGGGCTTTGAAAAGAAAATGCCGGTTGCCTTCCTGGACGGCATCGGATGCGACTCCGGAGTGGATCCCCTTGGACAGCTGTGGGACGACCTGCATGAGGCAAAGGATAAAATACCGGGCCTTATGGAGAGCGGAGAGGAAGCCGGGGTTACGCTGCCCTGCAGTGAGGAAGGGTTTTTCCGTTATTTTGCGGGCGCAAGAATCCGGCCGGACGCTGCGGCTTTAGGATATTCGCAGTGGGAGCTTCCCGCAGGGGAGTATGTCGTGTGTTCCTTTGAGGCGGAAAATTTCATGATGCTTGTGACGGATGCTCTTTACAAGGCGCTGAATTACGTTTACGGGGTGTGGCTTCCCGGCCACGGACTGCAGACGGAAGGCTTCTGCGCCGAGCTTTATGCCAGCCATACCATGGAAACAACGAGCATGGAAATCTGGATGAAGCTTATTACAGGCAGGGAAGAAAAAACGGAATAGTCTTAAAAACGCCTGCCGGCAATTTCTCCGGCAGGCGTTTTTGACTGTTTTCTTTAGCAGCACCGTCCCCTCAGGCGGGAAAAAGAAAACGGGCGGCGGTGGTGAACAGGAAGCAGAGTATAATTCCGCAAACAGTTGGTACAAGAAAGGAAAGCAGCGTCCATTTCAGGCTCCCCGATTCCTTTCGGATCGTAAGGAGGGTGGTGGCGCAGGGCCAGTGCATCAGGGAAAAAAGAAGGGTGCTTACCGCCGTAATCCAGGTCCAGCCGTTGGCGGTAAATAGCTGCATCAGCTGTACGCCCTCCACTTCCAGCAGACTCCCCCTGGCCATATAGGTCATAATAATGATGGGCACTACGATTTCATTGGCCGGAAGCCCCAGAAGAAAACCGGTGAGGATACAGCCGTCCATGCCAAGCCGCCGGGCGAAGGGATCAAGAAAGCCGGTGAGCGCCGTAAGCAGCGTGGTCTGTCCGGAAAGCGGCACATTGGCCAGCACCCAGATGAGCAGCCCGGCAGGCGCGGCGGAAATTACGGCCCTTCCCAGCACCTTCAGCGTCCGGTCAACAATGCTGCGCACAATCACCTTCAGGATCTGGGGCCTGCGGTAGGGCGGCATTTCCAGAGTGAAGGAAGAGGGGACGCCCTTCAGTATGGTGGCGGAAAGCAGCCTGGAGACGAGGAAGGTCATCAGGACGCCCAGCACAATTAGCGCCACCAGGATGCACGCGCCAAGCAGAGAGCCGGTCAGCCCGCCCGCCCCGCCGATGAGGAAAAGCGTGATGATGGACAGCATGGTGGGAAATGCGCCACCATCCAAACGGCAACTTTGCTCCATACGACGAGTAGATGGCTGACAGTTCCCTACTCGCCGTCGATAAAAATATGGAGGTCTTTGCCATCCCAGACAATTTTCTTAACCATCAGCTTGATTAAGGTACGCTTTTCTTCAATCGTCAGCGTATGGAAATTGTCTTTGAAGCTGGATAATGCTGTGGACAGCATATCCACTTGGATTTCCCTGTCTGCTATGATGTTGACATCCTTTTGCAGACGGGCTTTTTCTTCTTTCATGGAAGCAAGCTCTTTGTCCAGCTCTGTGATTCTGGCATTTACACGTTCAATGAACGCAGCTCCTAAGTTTCCGTGTGACAGTGTGTTGATAAGATTGTCAATCTCGCTGTTACATTTTTTGATTTTATCATCAATGACCGCTACGGGGCTTTTTTGTGTCTGTCCTTGTAAGTCACGTTTCAGCTTTTCCAGCAGCTTGTAGATACCGGAGTTCTCGTCCGTGTACTGCATGAGATATTCACAAACAATATCGTCTGCCTGCTGTCCATTGAGATTTTGACAGTCGCATAAATCTAAGCCGCCACGCAGTTTATTGTTACAAATATAGTCGTAAAGTTCACGGTTGCCGCCTTTGCCGCTCCGCTGCTTTGCGAACATCCGGCTCTGGCATTTATCGCAGAAGATTAAGCCGGACAGCAGGGAATAGTCATTGTGCATGATAGCAGGCTTCTTCCCTGTGGGAATATTGTCTTTCAAGATATTTTGAATTGCTACCCACTTTTTACCGGATATGCGCCCCTTGTGCTTACCGATTGCGACAATCCATTTATCCATATCCTGTCTTGGGGCACTTTTCTTCCGGTAATCACGCTTATTGTATGCCAGCAGACCGTATTTATTGGAACAATCGGTTTTCTCGAAACAAACGTCTGAATGATGTTCCGTGAAGTATTCCCATGCGTCTTCATCAGCGATACAGTAAACCGGATTCTGTAATATCTCTTTAATGCCTAACAGAGAGAACATTTTTCCTGTGCGTGATTTGATTCCCTGCTTGATTAAGTATTTGCTTACGCCGGATATGCTCCGAAGCTCTAAAAATTTTTCCAGAATACAGTCAATGGTTTTCAATTCCTCTGGATTGTCCTTTAGCTTGCAGGAAGTCTTGATTTTACCGTCAATGATGATTTCCTGTATCTTTTCAGAAGTAAATCCTGTTGGGGTAGTGCCGCCCAGCCAGCGTCCAGTTCTTGCCAGCATTAGCATATTGTCACGGACACGCTCTGCAATCGTTTCTCTTTCCAGTTGGGCGAAAACCGAAGCTATGTACATCATAGCTTTTCCCATAGGCTTTGAGGTGTCAAATTCTTCCTTGATACAGATAAAAGAGATATTGTAGCTGTTTAAGTCTTCAATCAGAGAAGAAAAGTCACTGACATTACGGCTGATACGGTCAAGACGATAGCAAACAATGTATTCCGGTTTATTCAGTTTTATATCACGGAGCATTTGCTGGAATTGCGGTCTGTCCGTATTCTTTGCGGAAAAGCCCTCGTCTTCATAGACGACGATTTCCGCATTATCCGATTCGGGGATTTTGGTTGAAATATACTCCCTGCACATTTCAATCTGGTTTTCAACGCTTTCCCCTTTGCCCGTATATACCGATTTACGGCTGTATATATAGATTTTCAAAGGTTACTCACCATCCTTTTTCTGCTGCACATAGTCAGATAAAATCTTAGCGCATAAGTTGGAAAAGGTACGCTTGTCCTCTTTTGCCAGATTATCTAACTGCTGCTTTAATTCCTTTGGAATTGTTATAGGTACTCTCACGTTATTTTCAGAAACAGCCATACTGTCCACCTCCTTATGTACAGTGTATCACAGTGTAACACTTTTGTCAAGATGATGACTGGTTTTAGTGTTGTCATATACAAATAATTGAGTAAAAACATAAATTGACATACTAGATGTTGTGGGATAAAATATATATATTAAAGAAGTTTTAGGAGGGCGGTTACTTATGTCAGTTAGTGATTATTTTTCAACTTTTTGTTCTAATTTAAGAATGAGTTCCGATACAGTTTCAACAATTCAATATCGCTATCATCAGATAACCAAAAGAATTAACCTTGATTATAGAAATAGTTCATCAGAAATAGCATATAGTTTGTATGTTGGTTCATATGGTAGAGGTACAGAAATATGGACAAGTGATATAGACATGATTGTACAATTACCATATGAAACATATGCTAAATTTGACGCATATAGCAGCAACGGTCAGTCAGCCCTTTTGCAAGAGGTAAAAGGCGTTTTGCAAAAAACATATAGTACATCTTATGTCAAGGGTGATGGACAAGTAATTGGTATAAATTTTACCGATGGTATAAATTTTGAAATTGTTCCCGCTTTTATTAATAAAGATGATAGTTATACTTATCCAGATTCCAATGATGGGGGAAGCTGGAAAACTACAAACCCAAGAAAAGAAATCGCTGCTATGAATACAAGAAATAGTAATACTAATAAAAATTTAAAACGGCTGTGTAGAATGGCTAGAGCTTGGAAGGAAAAATGTAATGTTTCAATGAGTGGAATATTGATAGATACATTAGCTTATAAATTCATAGGAGATTGGGAATATAAGGATAAGTCTTATTTATACTATGACTTTATGAGCAGAGATTTTTTTGCTTATCTAAAAAATATTGACACATCCCAAAACTATTGGTTGGCACCGGGAAGCAATCGCTATGTTTGGAAATCGGGTAATTTTCAATCAAAGGCAAAAACAGCATATGATAATGCAGTAGCCGCTATATCATATGAAAGTGATAATATGTCATATTCTGCAAAGCAAAAGTGGAGAGAAATTTATGGAACGAATTTCCCAGAATAGTCAGGGCTATAAGTTGGAATCCCAGATTAGAGAAGCATATGGCAGAGTTACATATACCCAAACCTGTCATGATAAAATCATAAGCCGTTTGATGAAGACTAATGACAGAATAAAGATTTGGCAAATTGTTTTGTCAGCCATTACTACGAGTGGTTTTATTGTTGCGATTCTTTCGGAAGATAAGATAGCGAGTGTATTGGGAGCAATTATATCCCTTGTATTACTAATTTTAAATTCTTATACAAAAAATTTCAACTTAGTAGAAAAGGCACAAGAGCATAAGGTAGCGTCAGACACTTTGTGGAAAATTAGAGAAGAATATGTATCTTTGTTAACTGATTTTGAAATCTTAGAGCCAGAATCTATAATGAAAAAAAGGGATGAATTGCAAGAAAGGACTGCGGAAGTATACAGTACCTCTCCTAGAACAGATGGAAAAAGTTATGCAGAAGCGCAAAAGGCTTTGAAGAATGATGAAGAACAAACTTTTTCAGAAAATGAAATTGATATTATGTTACCAAATTCTATAAGACGTAGTAATAGAGATATACAATAATAAAAAATGTATGTTAAGGAGTATCGTAAAAATGGTACTCCTTTTTTCTTGTCCAAAATTCAGAAAGGATGTGATACCCATGTCACGGCAAGAGCCACAGGAGCGTTCCCCTCCGCATAACATCATGTAGCGATTCCGCCAGTCATGGGCTGGCAGAAATCCCCCTTATTCGGCTTGACTACCCTTTACCTGTCAGAATGGGATTTGTCAAGGGTGCGAAGCACAACGCCAGCCCTTGATAAATCACAGGCAGACAGGTATTCTCCACGAAGCTGAATGAGGAACTATCAGAATCCATCAACCATCAATCATCAGAAAGGAAAGGTAAAAACATATGGAACTTAAATTTGTTATCCCGAACATGGAAAAGACATTCGGCAGCTTGGAGTTTGCCGGAGAAAATAAGACCGAACAGCGCAGAATCAATGGGCGCATGACCGTACTCACACGCAGCTTCAATCTGTACTCTGACGTACAGAGGGCGGATGATATTGTCGTGATTCTGCCAGCCGAAGCAGGTGAAAAGCATTTTAATTTTGAGGAACGTGTCAAGCTGATTCACCCACGTATTACCGCAGAGGGCTATAAAATCGGCACTCGTGGCTTCACAAACTACATCCTCCATGCAGACGACATGGTAAAAGCATAAGGAAAGAGAGGTATCTATTTATGAGATTAGCAAATGGAATCGTCATTGACAAGGAAGCAACATTTGGAGCGTTGAAGTTTTCTGCCCTCCGCCGTGAAGTACGGATTCAGAATGAGGACGGTACGGTATCGGATGAAATCAAGGAACGCACTTACGATTTGAAATCCAGAGGACAGGGGCGCATGATTCAAGTGTCCATCCCTGTCAGTGTGCCGCTGAAAGAATTTGACTACAACGCAGAGGTGGAAATCATCAATCCCGTAGCCGATACCGTTGCAACCGCCACGTTTCAAGGGGCGGAGGTGGACTGGTACATCAAGGCGGATGATATTGTCTTAAAGAAAGGTGCTGCCCCTGCTGGAAATCCGCAGCTGCCGAAGAAAGACAATTCGTCTGTAAAATAGGAAGCCTATGAATGGTATCGCAGGATATGACGAATATGAAGACGACTTCCGGCTTCTTGCCCTGCCGGAATACCGTTGGATGGCGGAACAGCTATTGAACGAAGCCCTAGAAGATTACAGACCACCGGAAAATCTGAATGTATCTATGCCGGATTGCCTATGCAATGACATTTCCGGCTATACATTCCTGTTTACAGCCCGTACAGAAGACAGCGAAAAAACCTATTCGCTGCTCTACACGGGCTTTTATTAAATTCATAGAAAAGGAGTGAATCAAGCATGAAACAGTATCTTCCCCGTGGTAAGCGGATTCGTGCCACGGACAAAGACTTAATATTCCATACCGCCACCGCCGCCCTGCTTCCAGTCTATCTGCTGATTGTTCTGCTGTTTCATGGCAGATCAATCATGCAGATAGACTGGCAGGATGTTACTTTAGCACAGCTTGGAGAATCCATCCGTATTCCCTACCTGCTTATCAGTATGGGCGTGGCAGGATTTATCTGTCTGGCGGCGGCTCTGGTCTTCCGGCACTACTGCCGTGACTATGTGAAACAGCTCTATCACCGCCAAAAGCTGGCGAAGATGGTTCTGGAAAATAAATGGTATGAAGCGGAACAGGTGCAGTCAGACGGTTTCTTCAAAGACCTGTCTTCCAGCCGTTCCAAAGAAAAAATCAGCTATTTCCCTAAAATCTACTACCAGCTAAAAAACGGTCAGATTCACATTCGGGTGGAAATCACGCTGGGAAAATATCAAGACCAGCTTTTGCACTTGGAAAAGAAGCTGGAAAGCGGCTTGTATTGCGAGCTGACCGACAAGGAATTAAAGGATTCCTACGTGGAATATACTCTGCTCTACGACACTATCGCAAACCGCATTTCCATTGAGGACGTGCAGGCAAAGGATGGCAGGTTGAGGCTGATGAAAAATATCTGGTGGGAGTATGACAAGCTGCCCCATATGCTGATTGCCGGAGGAACGGGCGGCGGTAAGACGTATTTCATTCTGACGCTCATAGAAGCCCTGCTCCGAACAAATGCCGTTCTTTACGTCTTAGACCCGAAGAACGCCGACCTTGCCGACTTGGAAGCCGTCATGCCGAATGTCTACTATAAAAAGGATGATATGACCGCCTGCCTTGACCGTTTCTATGAGGAAATGATGAAACGCAGCGAGGATATGAAGCAGATGGAGGACTACAAGACAGGGGAAAACTACGCCTACTTGGGATTGCCAGCAAACTTCCTTATCTTTGACGAATACGTGGCGTTCATGGAAATGCTGGGAACAAAAGAGAACGCCGCTGTCCTTAACAAATTGAAGCAGATTGTCATGCTGGGGCGGCAGGCCGGATTCTTTCTGATTCTTGCCTGCCAGCGTCCGGACGCAAAATATCTGGGCGACGGAATCCGTGACCAGTTCAATTTCCGTGTGGCTCTTGGGCGTATGTCTGAAATGGGTTATGGGATGATGTTCGGGGAAACCGACAAGGACTTTTTCTTGAAGCAGATAAAAGGGCGTGGCTATGTAGATGTGGGAACAAGCGTCATATCAGAATTTTACACGCCCCTTGTGCCAAAAGGACACGATTTCTTAAAGGAAATAAAACTATTTGCTAACAGCAAGCAGGACACACAGGCGGCGTGCGGAGCGGAAGCCGCAGGGGTGGACTGACCTGCTGGCTGGTGTGCCGCAAGGCACGCCAGCACCTAACCCCCCGTATCTAACAGGGGGGTACAAATCGACTGGAAACAGTCTGAAAATAGAGCGGAATCCTACTGGTTACATGGGATTCCTTAAAATCCGGCGTGTGTCAGCGAAGTACCGAAAGTTGACATACGCTTTTTTGATTGGAGGGATATTCACTGAATCACGATATTTGGGTACAGGAATTAAAGGAAAAACGCTCCGGCTATGGAATCTCGCAGAGCAGGCTTGCGATAGCTGCTGGCATGACACGCCAGTATCTAAGCGACATTGAAACGGGCAAGGTGCTTCCATCCGCCGAACTGAAAACGGCAATCTTGGAAGCACTGGAACGGTTCAACCCAGACGCTCCCCTTGAAATGCTCTTTGACTATGTGCGGATTCGCTTCCCTACTCTGGATGTGAAGCACGTCGTTGAGGATATTTTGAGGTTGAAGCTGTCCTATATGCTCCATGAAGACTACGGCTTTTATTCTTACGCTGAACATTACTGTCTGGGCGACATATTCGTTCTGGTATCGCCGAAAGAAGAAAAAGGCGTGCTGCTGGAACTGAAAGGGCGTGGCTGCCGCCAGTTTGAAAGCTACCTGCTGGCACAGGAACGGAGCTGGTACGAGTTTTTCATGGACTGTCTGGTGGAGGGCGGCGTGATGAAGCGGCTTGACCTTGCCATCAACGACAAGACAGGGATTCTTAACATCCCCCGTCTGACGGAGAAATGCCGGAATGAGGAATGTGTTTCCGTGTTCCGCAGCTTTAAGAGCTACCGCAGCGGCGAACTGGTGCGGAGGGATGAAAAGGAGTGCATGGGAAACACGCTGTATATCGGCTCTTTACAGAGTGAAGTGTACTTCTGCATTTATGAAAAGGATTTTGAGCAGTACAAGAAAAATGATATTCCCATAGAGGAAGCCGAAGTCAAGAACCGCTTTGAAATCCGGCTGAAAAATGAGCGTGCTTACTATGCCCTCCGTGACCTGCTGGCGTATGACAATCCAGAACGAACTGCTTTTAAGATTATCAACCGCTATGTGCGGTTCGTGGACAAGGACGATACGAAGCCCCGTTCTGAATGGCGGATAAGTGAGGAATGGGCGTGGTTTATCGGGGAGAATCGGGAAAGTATGAAGCTGACAACGAAGCCCGAACCGTATTCTTTCCAGCGCACCTTGAACTGGCTTTCCCATCAAGTAGCCCCAACCTTGAAAGTGGCTATGAAGCTGGATGAAATCAATCATACGCAGGTTGTAAAGGATATTATCGCCAGTGCGAAGCTGACGGAGCGGCACGAAAAGATTTTAAAGCAGCAAGCCGCCACCGCAAAGGAGGTGGTTATCTAACTGCTTTTTATTCCCTGTTGACATTCAAGCAAAGAAAGGAGCGATTTTATGAATTTCGGACAGAACTTATACAACTGGTTTTTATCAAACGCACAATCTCTGGTACTGCTGGCAATCGTCGTGATTGGGCTTTACCTCGGATTCAAACGTGAATTTAGCAAGCTGATTGGCTTTCTGATTATCTCGCTGATTGCCGTTGGTCTGGTCTTCAACGCCTCTGGTGTGAAAGACATTCTGTTAGAACTGTTCAACAAGATTATCGGAGCTTAAATCAATTTTGTTTGCGGTCACGCAAACACTCCTTTCCCCCTATGGGAGATGGGCATAGGGGGAATGAAAAGGGGGTAACGGAATGGTACACAAAGAAAGATTATATGGAAATCAGTGGTGATTGGCATAATTATCGAAGCATAGATTTAGTTGTTTTGCCGCCTTTCAAATGATATACTAACTACAAAGGACATAAGAAAGGTGGCGATTATAATACTTGGAAAGATTAAAGCGATTAAAAAAGCGATTGAATGTGAGTGCTACTTACCAGCTTTGGCTTTGGCATTGACGCTTCCAGATATTTGCGGTCAGATAGAATATCCAGAATTGATTTATACTTCTGGACAGAGAAAGGGACAAAGAAAGGGGCGTGAACAATACATTAAATGGTATGATAGCCATGTGAAACCGTTATACTATATTACTGATAAAGACGCTCCAACAAATCAGTTTGACGGTTACACCTGTTATGCGCTGCGGTGCTCGCTTTTACATGCTGGAAACTTTGATTTAAAAAGCCAAAACCAAAAGATACCCATTGATTTGTTTAAACTTCATGTAGATAAAATGAAAGGGCAATTTAATATTCACGATTCTTATCATGAAGAAAATGGTAAAAGGATTGTTGATTTAGATGTATATGGTATTTGTTTTTTGATTTCTTATGCAGCTAATGATTTTTACAACCAGAATAAAGATAAAGCCACATTTGAACAATTTGATTCCGTGGTTGTGGATGAAAGTTGGACTGATGATACTTATGACTTGCTATTTGAATAATATTTAATACCGTAAAACAGTAAATCTAAAAAGGTTTGCTGTTTTTTTCTTGTAGACACAGAAAGGATGTGACGCACTATCGAAGAAATGAGAATCTATATTGCCAACTTAGGCAAATACAACGAGGGTGAATTGGTCGGGGCATGGTTCACACCGCCCATTGATTTTGACGAAGTGAAAGAGCGTATCGGTTTGAATGATGAATACGAAGAATACGCCATCCATGACTATGAACTACCCTTTGAAATCGACGAGTACACGCCTATTGAGGAAGTAAACCGCTTATGTGAAATGGTGGAGGACTTACCGGAGGATATACAGGCAGAGCTTCACGAACTGCAATCCTATTTCGGTGGTATTGAAGAATTGTGTGAGCATGAAGACGACATTATCCATTATCCCGACTGTGAGGACATGGCGGATGTGGCACGTTATTTCATTGAAGAAACAGGGGCTTTGGGAGAAGTGCCGGCAAACCTGCAAAACTACATTGACTATGAAGCCTACGGGCGTGACCTTGAAATCAGCGGCAGTTTTGTAGTCACGAACCACGGCGTATTTGAAGTCACTCGTTAAGAATCTGGCAGATCACAACCCGACAGGGCTGTTCTGGCAGATTCTTTGTTTTTCGGGGCGGCGTCCATGCTGCCCCACACTAATTTATGAAAGGACTGATTACATGAAGAAAATCCGAAGCTATACAAGTATCTGGTCGGTGGAAAAGGTACTTTATTCCATCAATGATTTCAAGCTGCCGTTCCCCATCACGTTTACGCAAATGACGTGGTTTGTGGTATCACTGTTTGCTGTCATGCTGCTTGGGAATGTGCCGCCGCTGTCCATGATAGACGGGGTTTTCCTCAAATACTTTGGGATTCCCCTTGCGCTTACATGGTTCATGTGCCAGAAAACCTTTGATGGGAAGAAACCTTACGGCTTTCTGAAATCCGTTATCGCCTATCTGGTGCGCCCGAAACTGACCTATGCAGGTAAGACCGTGAAGCTGGGGAAAGACTATCCGGCAGAATCCATCACGGCAGTTAGGAGTGAAATTTATGGCATATCTGATTAAATATATCGAAAACAATCTAGTGTGGAACAACGACGGGGAATGTTTTGCTTACTATGAACTGCTTCCCTACAATTATTCGTTCCTTAGTCCAGAACAGAAATATCAAGTGCATGATTCCTTTCGGCAGTTAATCGCACAGAACCGTGACGGAAGAATCCACGCTTTGCAGATTAGCACAGAATCCAGCATACGGGCGGCGCAGGAACGCTCTAAAAAGGAAGTGTCCGGCAGGCTGAAAGAAATTGCTTATGAAAAAATCGACGCACAGACCGAAGCCCTTATTTCCATGATTGGGGAAAATCAAGTGGACTACCGTTTTTTTATCGGCTTCAAGCTGATTCTGAATGAGCAGGAAGTCACGATTAAAAGCGTGGGTAAAGAAGCGGCAAACGCCTTTTCTGACTTCATCCACGATGTGAACCATAAGCTCATGGGAGATTTTGTTTCTATGAGCAATGATGAAATCTGGCGTTACTCTAAGATGGAAAAACTGCTGGAAAATAAAATCTCACGCCGCTTTAAAGTCCGCCGTCTGGACAAGGACGATTTTGGCTATCTCATAGAACACCTTTACGGGCAGACAGGAACGGCATATGAGGACTACGAATACTATCTGCCGAAGAAAAAACTGGATAAGGAAACGCTGATAAAATATTACGACCTTATCAAGCCGACACGCTGTCTGATTGAAGAAAAACAGCGGTATTTGAAAATCGAGCAGGAAGAATCCACGGTATACGTCGCTTACTTTACCATCAATTCCATTGTGGGCGAACTGGACTTCCCGTCGTCTGAAATCTTCTACTATCAGCAACAGCAGTTTACCTTCCCCATTGATACCAGCATGAATGTGGAAATCGTGGCGAACCGGAAAGCCCTGTCCACTGTCCGCAACAAGAAGAAAGAGCTGAAAGACTTGGATAACCACGCATGGCAGAGCGACAACGAAACCAGTTCCAACGTGGCGGAAGCACTGGACAGTGTGAATGAGCTGGAAACCACCTTAGACCAGAGCAAGGAATCCATGTATAAGCTGTCCTACGTGGTGCGTGTCACAGCTCCCGACCTTGACGAGCTGAAACGCCGCTGTAATGAAGTCAAGGACTTCTACGACGATTTGAGTGTGAAGCTGGTGCGTCCATTTGGGGATATGCTGGGCTTGCATGGGGAATTTCTGCCTGCCAGCAAACGGTATATGAATGATTACATCCAGTATGTGACAAGCGATTTCCTCGCCGGATTGGGATTCGGGGCAACGCAGATGTTGGGGGAGAATGAGGGAATCTATGTGGGGTACAGCCTTGACACGGGAAGGAATGTGTATCTGAAACCCGCCCTCGCCAGTCAAGGAGTAAAAGGTTCTGTGACAAATGCCCTCGCTGCCGCTTTCGTCGGCTCATTGGGCGGCGGAAAATCATTCTCCAATAATATGATTGTCTATTACTCCGTCCTGTTCGGCGCACAGGCTGTTATTGTAGACCCAAAGGCAGAACGTGGGAACTGGAAAGAAACGCTGCCGGAAATTGCCGACGAGATTAACATTGTCAACCTGACCTCGGACGAGAAAAACAAGGGGCTGCTTGACCCCTACGTGATTATGGAGAATCCGAAAGATTCGGAATCGCTGGCAATCGACATCCTCACATTCCTTACAGGCATTTCCTCCCGTGACGGCGAAAAGTTCCCTGTCCTTAGAAAAGCCATTCGTGCCGTAACCAACAGTGAGGAACGGGGCTTACTGAAAGTCATTGAGGAATTGCGTGTGGAGGGAACGCCCATCAGCGTAAGCATTGCCGACCATATCGAATCTTTCACAGATTACGATTTTGCACACCTGCTTTTCTCACACGGGGATGTGGAGCAGTCCATCAGCCTTGAAAAGCAGTTGAACATCATACAGGTAGCGGATTTGGTGCTGCCGGATAAGGAAACCAGCTTTGAGGAATATACCACAATGGAGCTTTTATCCGTGGCTATGCTAATCGTTATCAGTACCTTTGCCCTTGATTTCATCCACACAGACCGCAGCATTTTTAAGATTGTAGACCTTGACGAAGCATGGAGCTTCTTACAGGTGGCGCAGGGAAAAACCCTGTCCATGAAATTAGTGAGGGCTGGGCGTGCCATGAACGCAGGTGTATATTTCGTGACACAGAACACAGACGATTTGCTGGATGAAAAATTGAAAAACAACCTCGGCTTGAAATTTGCGTTCCGCTCTACGGACATAAACGAGATTAAGAAGACCCTAGCTTTCTTCGGTGTAGACGCAGAGGACGAGAACAACCAGAAGCGGTTGCGTGACCTTGAAAATGGACAGTGCCTTATCAGTGACCTATACGGACGTGTCGGCGTGATACAGTTCCATCCCATATTTGAAGACCTGCTGCACGCCTTTGATACCAGACCGCCCGTCAGAAAAGAGGTGGAGGAATGAAAATAAAAAATCTGCTGCACCGGAATCCGGCGGCAGGCGGCAAGCCGGAACGGAAACGAAAATGGAATATGCAGCGGCTTGGAAAAGTGGCAGTTACGGTACTTTTAGTATTCGTGAGTGCCATTTTTCTGTTAGCGACGCTGGGAACGGTAGCCCATGCCGCAGGGCTGGTGGATGATACCGTCAATGCCGCCAACGAATATAGCAAGTACCCACTGGACAATTACCAGCTTGATTTTTATGTGGACACGGGCTGGGATTGGCTGCCGTGGAACTGGCTGGACGGTATCGGGAAACAGGTCATGTACGGGCTGTATGCCATCACAAATTTTATCTGGACAATCAGCCTGTATCTTTCCAACGCAACGGGCTATCTGATACAGGAAGCCTACTCACTGGACTTCATATCGGCAACGGCGGATTCTATCGGAAAGAATATGCAGACCCTTGCAGGCGTTACCCCTAACGGACTTTCCTCAGAGGGATTCTATATCGGATTCCTGTTGATTCTGATTCTTGTTGTGGGAATCTACGTTGCCTATACGGGGCTTATTAAACGGGAAACCACGAAAGCCATTCATGCCGTTGTAAATTTTGTTGCGGTATTCGTACTGTCAGCGGCGTTTATTGCCTATGCGCCCGACTATATCGGGAAAATCAATGACTTTTCCGCAGACATCAGCAATGCCAGCCTTTCACTCGGTACAAAGATTGTCATGCCAAACTCGGAAAGCCAGGGGAAAGACAGTGTAGACCTTATCCGTGACAGTCTTTTTTCCATTCAAGTAAAACAGCCGTGGCTTCTGCTTCAATACGGCAACTCGGATATGGAGAGTGTTGGTGCGGATCGGGTGGAGAGTTTACTATCCACCAGCCCCGACACCAACAATGGAGAAGACAGGGAAGAAATCGTTGTGGAGGAAATCGAGGACAGGGAGAACACGAACCTTACTGTCACGAAAACCATTAACCGCTTGGGGATGGTGTTTTTTCTCTTTGTTTTCAATATCGGTATTTCCGTGTTCGTGTTCCTGCTGACAGGCATTATGATTTTCTCGCAGGTGCTATTCATCATTTACGCTATGTTCCTGCCTGTAAGCTTCATTTTAAGCATGGTTCCCACCTTTGACGGAATGTCAAAGCGTGCCATTACAAAGCTGTTCAATACCATTTTGACGAGGGCAGGAATCACGCTGATTATTACAATAGCATTTAGTATTTCCACCATGCTCTATACGCTTTCCGCAGGTTATCCGTTCTTCCTCATTGCGTTCTTGCAGATTGTGACCTTTGCCGGAATCTACTTCAAACTGGGGGATTTAATGAGTATGTTCTCCTTGCAGAGCGGCGATTCCCAAAGCGTGGGAAGCCGTATTATGCGAAGACCCCGTATGCTCATGCACGCCCATATGCACCGATTACAACATAAGCTGGGGCGTTCCGTGGCGGCTCTTGGAGCTGGTGCAGCCGTTTCTAAGGCTTCTAAGCAATCGAGGGCGGCTTCCGGTTCGGGAGCTTCCAGAACCACACAGGCAGACCATACCCGACCGGATGGACAGACTGGCAAAGAGGAAAAGGCTTCTATGGGCAAACGGGCTGGACAGGCGGCAGGTGCGGTCATGGACACCAAAGGCAAGATTGTAGACACCGCCGCAGGGCTGAAAGAACAGGCAAAGGATTTGCCTGTCAATGCAAAATACGCCCTTTACCACGGGAAAACGCAGGTATCGGAGGGTGTGCGTGACTTTACATCCAGCATGACGCAGACCAGAACTGCCAGAGCGGAGGGGCGCAAGGAAAAAGAGGAACAGCGCAGGAAGACCATTGCAGAGCGCAGAGCGGAAATGGAACAGGCAAAAGAAAAGAAATCTTCTGACGCAGAACCGCAGAAAACCGCTTCCCCTGTTCATGGACGACCTGCCACCACACCGCAGACAGAATCACATGAGCCTGTGGAGCGAAGCCACACACAGACGGCCAGAGCCACGGTGCAGGCTGGAAGTGCTGGCAAGCCTACGGAAAGACCTGTGGTATCATCCGTGAAAGAAAAAGCGGATATACCGCCAGAGAGGACGGAACGTCAGATTGTGCAGACGGCTTCCCATTCAGAAAGACCGCAGCCAAAGGCGGCTGCCCCTACCACAGCAGAGCAAGAGCCGCAGCGACATTCCATCAAGGAACGCAGCTCCACCATTAAGCGTGAATCAACCAGAAAGGAGAAGTCCAGAACTGCCGCCGAAGTTAAGAAAGGGGAGAAAAAATGAAGCTGAAGCATATCATCATTGCAAGCTCTGGGATGTTCGTGCTGATTTTCTCCCTGCTCCTGTTTGTGGTCGTCTTGTTCTCGGACGAAGAAGACGGCGGCGGTTCTCATATCCAGTATGGCGGCGTGAATGTGTCAGCGGAGGTACTGGCACATAAGCCCCTGCTGGAAAAGTACGCAAGAGAATACGGGATTGAGGAATACATCAATGTTCTGCTTGCAATTATACAGGTGGAATCCGGCGGCACGCTGGAAGATGTTATGCAGTCCTCGGAATCGCTGGGATTGCCGCCAAACTCACTAAGCACAGAGGATTCTATCAAGCAGGGCTGCAAGTATTTCTCGGAACTGGTGGCTTCCGCCGAAGCAAAGGGCTGTGACCTAAACGCCGTCATTCAGTCCTATAACTATGGCGGCGGCTTTCTTGACTATGTGTCGAACCGTGGGAAGAAATACACCTTTGAACTGGCGGAAAGTTTCGCAAGGGATAAATCCGGCGGAACAAAAGTGACTTACACAAACCCTATCGCTGTGGAGAAAAACGGCGGATGGCGGTATAACTACGGAAATATGTTCTACGTGCTGGTGGTGTCACAATATCTAACAGTAGCACAGTTTGACGACGAAACGGTACAGGCTATCATGGATGAAGCCTTAAAATATGAGGGCTGGAGGTACGTGTTCGGCGGAGCTTCCCCTACTACCTCCTTTGACTGTTCCGGTCTTGTCCAGTGGTGTTTCGGCAAGGCTGGAATCTCCATGCCACGGACGGCGCAGGAACAGTACAACGTGACACAGCATATCCCCTTGTCCGAAGCAAAGGCTGGGGATTTGGTCTTTTTCCACTCTACCTATAATGCAGGCACTTATATTACGCACGTTGGGATATATCAAGGAAATAACCGTATGTTTCATGCAGGCGACCCTATCGGCTATGCCGATTTGACAAGTTCCTACTGGCAGCAGCATTTAGCCAGTGCAGGAAGAATCCCAAAATAGAAAGGATGAAAACTATGATTCAAATAAGAAAAAAGGAAAACCAGAAACAGCCAAAAGAAAAGAAGCCCCGTATCTATAAGGCGAATACCCACAAGCGGATTGTAATTGCCCTTTGGGTGCTGCTGGCGGTCAGCTTCTGCTTTGCAGTCTATAAGAATTTCACGGCGATTGACGTTCATACCATCCATGAAACAAAGGTCATTGAGGAAAAAATTGTCGATACCCATAAGATAGAGAACTTTGTGACGAACTTTGCAAAGGTCTATTATTCATGGGAACAGACGGCGGCTTCCATTGACAACAGGGAGAACGCCATCAAGAATTATATGACAGGAGATTTGCAGGCATTAAATACCGACACCATCCGTAAGGATATTCCCGTGTCCTCGGCGGTCAATGGGGTGCAGATATGGTCTGTTACACAGGTGGATGAAAACCAGTTCTCCGTGATCTTCACTGTGGAACAGTTAATCACGGAGAACGGAAGCACGAAAACGGTACGTTCCGCTTATGAAGTCACGGTTTATGTGGATGGCTCTGGAAACATGGTTCTCACGAAGAATCCGACCATTACCAGCACACCCGTGAAATCCGGCTATACGCCAAAGGCAAAGGAAAGCGACGGAACGGTGGACGCTGTGACGACGGATGAAATCAACGAATTTCTGACGACATTCTTTAAGCTCTACCCAACCGCAACCGCTAAAGAGCTGTCCTATTATGTGAATGGGGGCGTGTTAAAGCCTATTGGGAAAGATTATGTATTCTCGGAACTGGTAAATCCCATCTACAACCGTAGCAACAGTCAAGTGACTGTTTCCGTGGCTGTGAAGTACCTAGACCAGCAGACAAAGGCAACGCAGGTATCACAGTTTGACTTAGTGCTGGAAAAGAACGGGAATAACTGGAAGATAATTAAATAACATGTGGGCTATCTCCTCATATTTTTTTATGGATAGATAGCCCATTAATAAAAATTAAAAAGAAAAAACCAATTAAACTTATTGACAGATTTCAAACAACGTGGCATTATTTAACTGTGATTTAATCATGATTAAATCACAGTTAAATAAATAGTTGGGAGGATATAGAAGTGGACAATACAGAAGCAAAAAAAAGAATTTTAGAAACCGTAGTTTCAGCCATGCAGGAAAATCAGGATATTGGTAAATTGACTAATAGACAGATTGCAGAAAAAGCTGGCGTGAATAGTGCGTTAATAAACTACTATTTTAAGTCAAAAGACAATCTATTAATAGAGGCAGTTAATATTTGCATGGGTAATTTATTTGAGAATATTATACAAAAAACATCTAAAGAAATTGACCCATTACTTCGACTGGAAAGCATGATTAAAGAAATTGTATGTCTAGGATATAATCATTATCCACTAGCAAAAATTACAGTTGCAAATGAATTGAATGGAGGTGGAATCATTACAAATAAAATGATACAGCCAGTATTAAAAGAGATATTTAAGCAAAGTAAGGACGAATACGAGATAAAAATACTCGCTGCACAAATACTTTTGCCTGTACAAGTCATTTTTTTAAATGCTTCTGCTTACCAAAAATATCTTCAATGTGATATTAAAAATGTAATGGTCGAGCAGGAAAAACTTATTGACATTATATTTAAAAATCTATCTTTAGAAATGGGAGGTGCATGTTAAATGAAATTATTAATATCTATCAGCGCTACTATTACTGCCATTCTACTAATATCAACCTTGATATGTGGTTTATGGATGAAGTCAGTACCAATGGTAACTGCTAATAATATTAGTTTCCATATGAACTGTGGAGTTACCTCTATATGTTTGTTCTTCATAACTATGATACTAATACTTATCCAAAACAGAAAGGAGCGGAAGAAATAATGAAAATTGCCGTTATGTATATTTCTAAAACAGGCAGTACACAGCTATGTGCAGAATATATTGCTTCAAAATTACAAGACTGCTCTCTGTTTGATTTGGATAGAGAAATCCCTTGTCTATCAGATTTTGACGTACTATTGATTGGCTCTGGTGTTCGTATGGGTAAAATTTACAAACCTGCAAAACAGGTATTAAATGACAATATAGAAACCTTGATAGCAAAAAAAACCATCATATTTCTTTGCAATTTTTATCCAGAAACGATACAAAAAACCATTCGGAATAGTATTCCGAATAGATTAATAAACCATGCGAAAATTATTAAATGTGGAGGAATCTCACCATTTAGCAAACCAACAAATACTGAATGGTTGAATTGTACAGAAATCAATGAAGTATTAACCGCATTTTGTTTAATGTAGATGTTTCTACATATCTTATACAATGCTATATCAAAATATATAGAACGTTTAATTGAAATACGTAATCTAAAGTGGGGTAAAATAAATATGGAAAATAAATGGATTTTATGCCCTGTATGTGGTAATAAAACAAGATTAAAAATAAGAAATGACACTGAAATAAGCAAATTTCCTCTGTATTGTCCAAAATGCCGACAAGAAAATTTAATAAATGTTAAATCATTTAAAGTCACAATCATAAAAGAGCCAGACGCTAAGACGCAGAGCCGATAAACTGAGGTTATGAAATCTCAGTTTATCGGCTCTTTTCATTGGAGTTAGAATTATAAATCATCTATCTCCTTAGAATCTGTAATACCTTTGGCTAGGGCTTCCATAAGGATTAGCTCTTTATCTGTAAAGCTGTCCATCTGTTTTTCTATATGTCTGCGTCTGGTGCTTTTCACCAGATCAGCAGCAGGTAAGAAAAATTCATCAACGGACACATTTAACAAGGATACAAGGTCATAGAACACCTGTAAGCTGGGGTGCTGCCCCTTGTTCTCAATATTGGTTAAATAGCGTGGGTCAATCTCAATCAATGCTCCCACCTGTTCACGGGTTAAACCTCGCTTTTTACGGGCTTCTTTTATTGCAAGCCCAAACGCTTTAAAATCGTACTTATCTTCTTTTTTACGCATAATAAACCACCTATTTACATTTTACTGTTCCTGTTCAATAAGTGACAGGTATAGAAAAACGTATTATAAGGTTTTATAGTTCCTATTATGCGATTTATACAAAAAAATATACTGCCAGACGGCAAATAAAAAAAACCGTTTTCTGGCAGCATGATTTTCTTGCGTCAAAATCAGTTTTAAATCCAGACGACGGTTTGAAGAAAGCCGTCGTCTTTTTGATTGTTAAATGAAATCCACAGAGGATGTGTTGAAATCAGCTATGAAAGCTCGGCGGCTCGTAAGGAGGTAGCCGCCATGCACGACACAATCGTTCGGCATAATTCTACAAATGGTACGTCATTAAAAAAAGCCATTCTCCTACACTAGATAAAAATGCCTACCTATATGGTTTTTCACAATACATAGCAGGTACTAATGAAGCACATAAGCAGATTGTAAAGTCTGTTTGTGTGCTTTTTTGGTTGCTGGAAACTTTTCTTAAAGTTTTTTTGCCAGCAATGCAACTGGCAGCCCTTTCGTGTCGGGACTTAGTGCGAAAGGGGGCAAAGGAGTTCGATTCACTCCCTTTCATGGCAAGAAAGGGGGTGAGATACTATGAAGCCATCTTCTTTTCAGACAACCATTGAGAATCAGTTTGATTATATCTGCAAGCGAGCTATGGACGATGAGCGCAAGGACTATATGAAAGCCCTGTCCAGACAGTCCAAACGGGAAACGCTGTTTTCCGATATGGGCGATTACCTCGTCAGTCAGTTTGCAACTGTGGACAGCTACCCATCTGATTTTCATATCTTCACGCTGAATGATTCCACAGTCGGAGTGGAAAGCGATTTATTAAGCGAAGCATTACGGAATCTGACGGACAAGAAGCGTGAAATCATCCTGCTGTATTATTTTATGGATATGAACGACACAGAAATTGCAGACCTGCTAAAACTGAACCGTTCCACGGTTTACCGTCACAGAACCAGCGGACTTGCCTTTATCAAAGAATTTATGGAGGAAAACGAAGAATGAAGACTACATATCCCATGATTCCTTTTCCTGTCATTGTGGCGGCGACGGACGGCGATACAGAAGCTATCAACCAGATTGTAAAGCATTACAGCGGCTTTATCGCAAAACGTTCCTTACGCCCCATGAAAGACGAATACGGGAATCAGCACATGGTCGTGGATGAAACTCTACGCCGCAGGATGGAAACCAGACTGATTGCGAAGATTTTATCCTTTGAAATCGGAGAAGAATAAAACATTTTCCCTTTCGTGGAAGCGTGCCGATATGCTACACGCTTCCCGAACAGGGAAGTTTGCCACTCTATCAAAGCATATTGCCGTCAGTATGCTTTGACAGGCTGACAAGCCGTTGTTCCTTGAAAACTGAATAAAGCAATCGAATACGTTTCGATAGGGAAAGAGCCGACGGGCTGACACGCCATGACCCCGAAAGGAGGGATGAATTAGCGAGCGATTCAAGTCAGCGTTCCGTATGCAGCTTTTGGCAGAGCTGCCGCCATGACCTCCCTATCGTGATAATGATACTCCCGTACAGCCACAGTCCGAGCGTAAATGAACCGTCGCAGGCAAAGGGTACGGCTGCATGAGAACCATGCAGGGGTGGGATTCCCGTGAGCTATGCCAGAGCTGTTCGATTTGCTTATGACATAAAATGAAACTGCACCAGAATCATACAGCTTCATAAGATGGAATAGGACATACAGACATTTTCATAACATAAAGTGTCTGGTATTTATCGAAAGGAGGGCGTGAATGAAAAGAAATTGTATTCAGAATGTTATTATCCATGTTCCAGAAAATATGGATTTTCACGCCCTTTCCGATAAAATCAACGAGTTTCATTTAGAGGTGGTGGAACGCAGGCTAAACAGTTCTAATCTAACTACGGATGAAAAGATAGCCATTATTGATAAAATACTGGATAACCTAAAATCACGTGAGCTTGATGGAATCATCAAATAAGTGTTTGTGAAGCCGCCATACATTGTAAGGTGGCTTTGCTTGTTTTTGTTCCCAGCTACGAAGTGTAAAATGCTTTACGCCCATAAGCTGTGCAAGCTCCTGTTGTGTGATATGGTTTTTCTTGCGATAGGCTTTCATTTTTAAAGCCCAATCGCCAAAGTCATACATTGGTACGGTTAATTCGGCTGTTTCTTCATTGTCAGCGCCGAGGAACAATTTTGTTTCCCTTTGTATGGTGGTGGAAAACGGCCGTTGCAGGGGACAAAATTATTGGTGATGATGGCGATAAGCCGTTCCCTGGGCGAATCGATAATCCTGCAGCCGGTGACGCCCGCCGCGTTGCAGCCGAAGCCCATGCACATGGTAAGCGCCTGTTTCCCGCAGGCAGAGCAGCTTTGGAAGCACCGATCCAGGTTAAAAGCCACTCTGGGAAGGTAACCGAAATCCTCCAATAATGTAAAAAGCGGGAAAAAAATAGCCATGGGCGGCAGCATGACGGAAATGACCCAGGCCATAACACGGTAAACACCGTGAAGCAACACATCCGTCAGCACTGCAGGAACGCCCGCCAGGGAAAAGAGCAGGGCCAGCCGGTCCTCCAGCCCGAACAGCAGCCGTGACAACAGGGCGGAGGGATAATTCGCCCCGGTTATGGTAAGCCAGAAAATCCCAAGCAGCCCAAGCAGCATGATGGGGAAGCCGGTAAGCCTGCTGGTGAATATGCGATCCAGCTTCCGGTCTTTTTTATCACAGTCCTCATCCGGGTAAAATACAACGCCCTTGCAGACCCGTTCTGCTGTCCGGACAAAGGCGGAAGCCAGATCATCATGGAGCTGCTCCCTGCTGATGCCACGATCCTCAAGCATCTGGCGTATCTCCTCCAGCGTGCCTGAAATTTCCGGAATGGCAGCCGGATCAAAGCCCAGATAATTTTTCAGCGAAGCCTGCAGGCTTTCGTTGGCATCCAGCAGACGGGCGCCTATAAAACGGGCGGAGGGGAGCTTTTTTCCGGAAGCGCTGCAGAGCCTTTTCAGCCGTGGGACGAGGAGGGATAAGGCTTCCTCAATGTATTCCGGATATACTACCCGTGGAGTGGACGCTTCAGGCAGGGCGCTGGAACGGCCGGAAAGGGGCGAGGAAAAGAGCATCTGCTCCAGTTCATCCAGAAGCTCATCAAGTCCCCTGCTGCTTCGGGCCGTAGTGCCGGCAACGGGAAGCCGTAGACGGAAGGAAAGCAGGGAAAGATCCAGCCGGATTTTCTTTTTACGGGCTTCGTCCAGCAGGTTGACGCACAGAAGGACGGGCCTGCCGGCTTCCATAATCTGCAGCACCAGATTCAGGTTCCGTTCCAGGCAGGTGGCATCGCAGACAACAATCACGGCGTCCGGCTCCCCGAAACATATGAAATCCCGCGCTACCTCCTCCTCTGCGGAGTGTGCCATGAGGGAATAACAGCCCGGGATGTCCACCAGGGTATAAGTATTATCATGAAAGGTGCAGGTCCCCCGGGCATTGACCACGGTTTTGCCCGGCCAGTTGCCCGTATGCTGCTTCATACCGGTAAGGGCGTTGAAAATAGTGCTTTTTCCCACATTGGGATTTCCCGCCAGGGCGATGACCTTTTGCTGCGTTTTTTCCTGCGCAGGAGAAAGGCAGGTTTGCTGCAGGGGCAGTGCTGCCGCTTTACTTTTCATGAGACGCCTCCTTTGCCAGAAGGATATTCTTTGCATCTTCCCTGCGCAGGGCAATGACTGTGCCGCGTATCCGGTAGGCGGTGGGATCGCCCAGAGGGCTTCTCTGGAGACAGGTCACCGCTGTTCCCGGAATAAAACCGATATCCTGAAGACGTCTGCGCATTTCCCCACAGGCGTTAAGACCGCTGATTCTGGCAGAGTACCCGGGTTCCAGCCGGGTCAGAGAAAAAAGGTCTGTCATTCGTTGCCTCCTTCATTCCGCCGGGGCCGGAGCGCACTTGAAAATCCATTCCTTCCATAACGTGCACGGCAGCAGCGTTTTTGCGTTGATCGGAGCTTTCGCAAAAAAGACTGCAAAACGCAGTATACCGCCGTTAGAAAACAATTTTCAAATACGTTCTCAGGCGGACTGCTGACAGGCCCCGACGTATCATTCCAGTTTAATATATGCCGTATAAAAAAATGCGTGCATAGGGGACGATAACCGGATCGATTGTGCCAGGAAAACGGACGGGTGGGGGTTGGCATTTTGACAGAAGTACGATAAAGTAGTAGATAGGACAGGTAATGGGAAACTGTGAAGGAAGAGAACCATTACAAAAAGGAAAGAAAAGAGGGACGAGGATGCTGGAAGCAGGAACAGAAGGGTATCAGGAGCTGGTGGTAACCATGGAGGAAACGGCGCTTGCTGCGGGAAGCGGGGGACTGCGGGTGCTGGCCACGCCGGTGATGTGCGCGCTTATGGAAAAGGCCTGTTGGAAAAGTGCCGCCGGGCTGCTTGGAGAAGGAGAGGACACGGTGGGAATTTCGCTGTCCGTCAGGCATGTGGCGGCGACGCCGGTGGGCATGAAGGTGTGGTGTAAAAGCTGCTTAACCCAGGTGGAGGGAAGAAAACTGACGTTTCATGTGGAGGCGTACGATGAAACCGGCCTGATTGGAACCGGAGAGCATGAACGGGTTCTGATTCAGGCGCAGCGTTTTCAGGAAAAGGCGGACGCAAAGAGGAAGCCTGAGAAGGGAAAGGAGTAAAAAAGAGGATGGGAAGGGAACAAAAAAGAAAGAATATTGTGCTGCTGATGACGGATCAGCTGCGGGGAGACTGTATGGGCTGCGCGGGGCACCCGGATGTGAAGACCCCTTATCTGGACACACTGGCGTCCAAAGGGGTGCGGTTTGAAAATGCTTATTCGGCCTGCCCCTCCTGTGTGCCTGCCAGGGCGGCGCTGCATACGGGACTGACGCAGGAATCCCACAGAAGAGTGGGCTATGCGGACGGCATCCGCTGGGAGTATCCGCACACTATGGCGGGAGAACTGACGAAGGCCGGTTATTATACACAGTGTGTGGGGAAAATGCATGTGGACCCCCTGAGAAATTATCTGGGCTTCTGCCACGTAGAGCTGCATGACGGTTATCTTCATTACTACAGGGATCCGGAAATCCCTTACCGGGAGAACCAGAAGCAGGCGGATGATTATTTCCACTGGCTCAAGCAGGAGAAGGGCATTGACTGTGATGTGACCGACACCGGCCTGGAATGCAATTCCTGGGTGGCAAGACCCTGGATTTATGAGGAGAAATACCACCCCACCAACTGGGTGACGGACCGCTCCATCGATTTCCTGCGCCGCAGGGATCCGGACATGCCGTTTTTCCTTTTCACCTCTTATTTAAGGCCCCATCCGCCGTTTGATGCGCCCCAGTGCTATTTTGATATGTACAGGAACAAAGAGCTGACGCCTCCGGTGGTGGGAGACTGGTGTGACGAAGAGGCGCTTCGCGCCAGGGGCAGGATTTTTGATTCGGATACCGGCCCGCTGGATCCGGAGCTTGTACGGGAAATGCAGATTGGCTATTATGCTTGCATCACCCATCTGGATCATCAGATCGGGCGGCTGATCCAGGCGCTTGTGGAAAATAAGCTGTATGACGATACAATTATCCTTTTTGTCTCCGACCACGGCGAGCTATTGGGGGATCATCATCTGTTCCGCAAGAGCCGTGCTTATCAGGGCAGCAGCCGTGTGCCCTTCCTTGTTTCAGGCGGCGGCTTCCGGCCGGAAAAACCCGGCAGTGTGAAGACGGATGTGGTGGAGCTTCGGGATGTGATGCCCACGGTGCTGGAGGCGGCAGGCGTACAAATCCCCGACAGCGTGGAGGGAATCAGCCTTTGGAATACGGCGCTGAAGGAAAGCGGGACCCCTGAAGTGAGGGAATACCTGCATGGAGAGCATACGCTTGGCGAAGCGTCCAGCCACTGGATCATTACCAGGGACGAAAAATACATCTGGTATTCCCAGACCGGAGAAGAGCAGTATTTCCGGATTGCGGAGGACCCGGATGAGCTGCATAATCTCATCGGCAGCGAGACGGCAAAGGAAAGGGTGGAGGCGCTGCACGGCCTGCTGATCCAGGAGCTTCAGGACAGAGAGGAAGGCTTTGTCCGGGAGGGAAGGCTGGTAACCGGATGCGAGCCGATCGTCTGGCTGACCAAAGGAAAATAGGCGGTTGTGGTTTACAGGACAGCCGCAGGCTGAACTGGCAGGAGGATGGAACCTGTTGCCAGGGAATCTGTCAGACACACATCAGGGAATCCGCCAGACAGTTATGAATTGACAACCCAACAAGAAAATGATACATTAAATCTCAGTAAATCCTGCGTTTAAGGCCGCTTTTGGCAACCGTTTGGCTATCCAGCCGGTTGCCGCCCCTATCCACAGTCAGCTTTGGGTACGGGGCGCGGCCTGACAGAAAAATAAGAAAATCGGAGAGGTACAGAAAAGTTATGCATTGGTCAGACCGAATTGCACAGGAAATTATCAGGCGCCGCCCTGATAAGGAAGAATATGTATGCGCCGCCGGAATCAGTCCGTCCGGCTCCATTCACATTGGGAATTTCAGAGATATTGCGACAAGCTATTTTGTGGTAAAGGCATTAAGACGCCAGGGAAAGAAAGCGAGGCTTCTTTTTTCCTGGGATGAATTCGACAGGCTCCGCAAAATCCCGGTAAACGTGGCCAAGATTGCCAGACCGGAGGGAGAGAAGCCCTGGGATGAGTATATCGGCTATCCTTATGTGGACGTGCCCAATCCCTATGATGACGGCTGCCCCAACTACGCAAAGCATTTTGAAAATGAGTTCGAGGAGGCAATGGAACGCTTCGGCATCCATATGGATTACCGTTACCAGGCCGAGATGAACCGTTCCGGAAAATATGCCCAGTATGTGATTCATGCGTTGAAGAAGCGTGGAGAGATTTTTGACATCCTGGACAGCTTCCGTACCCAGAGCGCCCAGGAGGGAGAGCGTGAGAATTACTATCCTGTGAGCATCTACTGCCCTCACTGCGGCAGGGATACCACGAAAATCCTCTCTCTTTCCGATGACTGTACCGTGGCGGAATATGAATGCGCCTGCGGACATAAGGGAACCTTTGACTTTACGAAGGACTTTAACTGCAAGCTGGCCTGGAAAATCGACTGGCCCATGCGCTGGATGTATGAGGGCGTGGATTTTGAGCCGGGCGGAAAGGATCATGCCAGCCCGGGTGGCAGCTATGATACCAGCCGCGTAATCGCGAAGAAAATATTTGATTTTGAAGCTCCTATTTTCCAGGGCTATGAATTTATCGGAATCAAGGGGGCAACCGGCAAAATGTCAGGCTCATCAGGCCTGAACCTCACGCCGGATACCCTGCTGAAGCTGTACCAGCCGGAAATGATTCTTTGGCTGTACGCCAAGTCCGAGCCTACCAAGGCCTTTGATTTCTGCTTTGATGACGGCATCCTGCGCCAGTATTTTGAATTTGATAAGCAGTACAATGACTTTATGGAAGGGAAGGGGGACGAATTCCTCAATACCGTTATGGCAAACTGCCTGCTGGAAACAGGGGAAGAGGATGGAAAGCCGGTTTACCGTAAGATCGAAACCGTGCCCATGAGCCTTCTTGTCCAGTTGGGATCCGTCGTGGATTTCAACGTTCCCATGCTGGAGACTGTATTCGGCAAAATCGGCCAGCCCTTTACCTATGAACAGTTTAAGGACAGGCTGGACAGGGCTAAATACTGGCTGGAGCAGTGCTCCCCTGAAAACGTGAACCGCCTCAGGCCTTACAGGAACTGGGAGGTTTATGAGACCCTGAATGAAGAGGAAAAGAAGGAAATCGCCCTTCTTCATGACTATATTAAGAACGGCGGCTACGATCTGGATGAACTGAACCAGGAGCTGTATGCCATCCCTAAAAAGGTGATGGGAGAACTGCAGGATCCCAAGGAACTGAAGAAGATACAGGGACAGTTCTTTAAAAATGTATACCGCCTTCTCATCGATAAGGAGAAAGGCCCCAGACTTTATCTGTTCCTTTACGCCATTGAGCCTGAGAAATATGTGAGCCTTCTGGATTTCTCCGCACCCATGACGGAAGAAGAAAAACAGTCTCTGATAAAAGAAGAGCCTGCGCCGGAAGAAACGGAGAAGAAGCAGGTACCGCTGGGAGATCCCGATCCGGTGGAGCCGATCCGTGAGGAAATTGATATTGAAGAATTTTCACGCATGGACATGCGCGTATGTAAGGTGCTGAAATGTACGGAAATCAGAAAGTCACACAGCTGCTATAAGCTGACGCTGTTTGACGGCCTGAAGGAACGTGTGATTGTATCCAGCATTAAGAGCTATTATACGCCGGAAGAAATGATAGGGAAGAAGATTATCGTCATTGCGAATCTGAAGCCTGCCAGATTTTCAGGTGTTACCAGCGAAGGAATGCTGCTGGCGGCCACGAACAATGCCTGCGGCTGCCAGGTGATCTTTGTGGATGATATTGTGCCGGAAGGGACAAGAATCTGCTGATAATGTAATCGAACAGAAGCTCCGGGAAATGGGTTTTCCCGGAGCTTTCCTATTACGGCGGCTGTAAAGATCCGGAGAAGGAAGATGGAAGTTACCGGATGGCTGGTCCAGACGCTGATAGATAAAGGAAAACGGGAGGAAAAAACGATATGAGATATCCATTATTTTTACCGGATGGGGGAACCATCGGTTTTGTGGCGCCGTCCTTCGGCTGTGCGTCGGAACCATATAAAACCGCATTTATACATGCCCAGCAGCGGTTTAGGGAAATGGGCTACCGCCTGGATTTGGGGCCGAACTGCTACGCACAGGAAGGCGTCGGCATCAGCAACACGCCGGAAAAATGCGGCAAAGAACTGAATGAGTATCTGTTTACTGAAAAGGCGGATGTGCTGATCTCCTGCGGCGGCGGGGAATTGATGTGTGAGACGCTGGATTATGTGGATTTTAAAGGAATCAGTGAGGCTTCCCCCAAGTGGTATATGGGCTATTCGGATAATACGAACCTTACCTTCCTGCTGACGACGCTGTGTGATACGGCTTCCATTTACGGACCCTGCGCAGGCGCTTTCGGCATGGAGCCCTGGCATGAATCCATTCAGGACGCGCTGGAGTTGCTGCAGGGAAAAAAGCTGGTGATGAAGGGGTATGATAAATGGGAAAAGGAAGCGGGAAAATGTGAAGAAAATCCTCTTGTTCCCTACCAGGTAACGGAGGAGCGCATACTGCGCAGATTCCCAGATGCTGACAGCGAATTTTCAGGCCGCCTGCTGGGCGGCTGTATGGACTGCCTGGTAAATCTGTTGGGAACGCGTTACGACAGGGTGACGGACTTTATCCGGAAATATCAGGAAGATGGCATCATATGGTTCCTGGAGTCCTGCGATTTGAATGTATTTGCCATACGACGTGCTATCTGGCAGATGCAGCACGCCGGCTGGTTCTCCCATGTAAAGGGCTTTCTCATCGGCCGTCCGCTGGTCTTCGGACAGGAAATGATGGGCCTGGATCAATACCATGCGGTGTATGATCTCCTGAAGGGTTATCAGGTGCCGGTGATTATGGATGTGGATCTGGGACACCTGCCTCCGCAGATGCCGCTGATCTGCGGAAGCCTGGCAACGGTAAGCTGCAGGGGGAATGAACTGGAAGTGCGGATGGAACTGAAGTAGCGTTAAAAAGCGCCGGGATGAGGAATCTGCAGCGAACAGCCTGATATAAGGATCCGAGCCAAAGGAAAGGCTACCGGAAAATGTCCGGGTTCAGTTCCACAATTTCCCCGTTTGCCGGGTGATAACCATGACAGACCGACTGAATTATCATTCCGTGGCATGCGACGGCCACCTTATCGTAAGAACTGTATTTTTCCAGTACCCTCAGAACACGCTTTCTCATTGCGGCGAGATCTTCCCAGTCCTTTTCCCTGCCGTCGGCATAATTTCCGCCCATGGCAACAAATTCATGATAACTGTTTTCTGCAATTTCATCAGGTTCATAAATATAGCTCTTATTTGCAAGCCATTCATGCAGATCCGTTTCTATAACGATTTCGGCTTGCAGCTCCTTTGACAGGATTGCAGCGGTCTGCAGCGCCCTTGTATAAGGCGAGGAGAGAATAAGGCTTGTGCCTGCAAGACGGCTGTCCTTTGCAGTTTGCCTGATTTCCTCCGTGCCTTTCACGGAAAGAGGGGAAAGGTTTACGCCAAAGCCCTGATAGATTTTGGTATTCCTCTGTGAGTAATCGGTGGAACCATGTCTGATGAGATAAAACATATGCTTTGCCTCCGGGAATATATAATAAGTGATGGGGTCCATACAATGTGGCTTTATAGTAACATAGATCGCCGGCAGGGGCAAATAGTGTATATTTCGTTAACATTGGTTTGATAGCGGCGTTTTTTCAGGCTTCCAGCCTTAAGGGTATAAGAGGCTTGCGTCGGAAAATCCTTACGCCTATAATACTTATTAGGAATAGCTTGCAAAGCTCTTTGAAGCGCCGGATGGGCGAGGGATTTTTACAGCCTTGTGGATTGACAATACCTGTGGATTCGCCGGCTACAGCCAGTGCATTCTGCCTCTGCACGGAGGAAAGCAGGTGCTGAATCTGTGCCCGAGACAGATTTCAGGAGAACTGGCGTTGATCGAGGCCGCGGTAGCGGATGTGTATGTGAAAGCATAGGAGGAAAAGTAACATCGTGAAAAATGCAGAAGTACTATACAACAGAAATTTTACGACAGGAGAGGTGGACCGGAGAATGTACGGCTCCTTTGTGGAGCATCTGGGACGCTGTGTCTACAACGGAATCTATCAGCCGGGGCATCCCGCGGCGGATGAAAACGGCTTCCGCAATGATGTCAAGGAGCTGATCCGTGAGCTGGGAGTAACGGCCATACGCTATCCTGGCGGCAACTTCGTGTCCGGCTACGACTGGAAGGACGGTATCGGCCCGAAGGAAAAACGGCCCGTGCGAAAGGAAATGGCATGGAATGTGCTGGAAACCAATGAAGTGGGAACCGATGAGTTCGCGCGCTTTGCGGCGGACTGCGGGACAGAGGTCCTGATGGCGGTCAACCTGGGGACCGGGACACCGAAGGAAGCGGCAGAGCTGGTGGATTACTGCAATACCGAAAAGGGCACAGCCTGGAGCGAAGCGCGCAGGGGCAATGGCTCGGAAGCGCCTCATGATTTTAAGGTATGGTGCCTGGGAAATGAAATGGACGGCGCATGGCAGATCAATATGCTCAAGGCCGGAGAATATGCCAGAAAAGCCCGGGAAGCCGCTAAGATGATGAAATGGATGGATCCTTCCATAAAGCTGATCGCCTGCGGCACCTGTACCAATGAGGTGGGGCACACCTCCTATGGCGACTGGGATCTTGCCGTGCTGGAGGAGGCCTATGACTGCATAGACTATCTTTCCCTCCACCGGTATTTCAACTACGATCCTGCCAAGCAGCTTTTTTACCCGATGCACGAGGATGAAACGGATATCCCGTTTTTCTTCCGCGATCTGAGGGATTTCCTGGATACCATTATCAGCGCCTGTGATTTTGTCAAGGGAAAGAAACGCTCCGATAAAACAATGATGATTTCCTTTGATGAATGGGGCGTGATTACGGATACAGGCGCGGTGCCGGGAGGCGTGAGCCAGGATTTCGGCTTCGCCAATTTCCGCCAGCTGGATGCGGTGATATACGGCGGCCTGCTGTGTACTTTCCTCAATTACGCGGATCGGGTAAAAATCGCCTGCCAGTCGCTTCTTGTTAACGAGGGCGGCATGATAACCACCGATCCGGGCGGCAAAGCGATCCGTCAGACCACTTTTTACCCCTTCCAGGATGCCGCCCGTTACGGCAGGGGCATTTCCCTGAAAGGCGCTGCCCGTTTGCCGAAGGCTGCAACCTGCCATTACGGTGAGCAGGAAACAGTGACAACTGCCTGTGTCTATAATGAGGAACAAAAAGAAATCACCGTATTCGCCATGAACTGTGAAATGCAGGAGGACGTAAAGCTCCGGCTGTCCTTTGAAGGCTTCGGCAGCATGGAGGGCATTGTGTGGCGTGAGCTTTATGACGATGATCCATATGCGAAGAATACCTTTGCCGAAGAATTCAGGGTGGTGCCGAAGGAAAAAGAGCTGGCGGACGTATCGGACGGCGTAACGGAAGTTATTTTGAAGAAGCATTCCTGGAATGTGCTGCGCTGGAAGCTGAAATAACGCAGGCGGCGCACTAAAAGGAACACACAAAAAGCTGCGGATTCCAGAAAACGGAGGGATTCCGCAGCTTTTTGCCGGTGTGCCATCTGATGGCTATGGATGCAAGGTCCACATTATATAAAGGAAAATGGTAACTGTTCGGTATTTCTCCCAGTTACGGAAAATGTACACTGAATCTGTATCTGGCCACGACAGCTTTTACTTCATGATTGGTGTGCCGAAACGGACTTTTCTGTATACTTTCTGTATTACCACAACAGGAAGACTGACCAGCAGATATAAAGTGGAAAGGATTCCGGCAAGACCTCCGACGAGCATGATAATTAACATTCCGATATTCATTTTATATTGCCCCCTTTATTAGCTTCTTTCTTTTGTCAGACCTATTTTAGCAACCGTATTAGCTTCTGAAAAGACTTTGCATGGATGCTTAACACAATCATAGCGTTCTGTTAACACTTTCTTAGCGCGGGATGGGACAGGGGGCAGACCTTGTTAAAGGAGGCAGGGGCGTAGCATGTACATTCATTTGTTATTTTTAATGGAATCAACACGCCGACCGCCCGTGACTTTCCCGAAAAGCTGTGCTATACTTGTTAAGAAAACAAATACCGCGAGACAAACGGAGGGACTATGAATATAGAAGAGGAAGAAAAGAAGCATTTTGCGGTACTCATAGATGCGGACAATATCAGTGAAAAATATGCGGCGAGCATATTTAACGAAATTGCGGATTACGGTTATGCGTCCTACCGCCGTATTTACGGAAACTGGGCGAAAGGAAACGGCTGGAAGGAGGACACTCTTCTGGAAAACTCCATCAACCCCATCCAGCAGTTCAACTATACAATAGGAAAAAATGCCACGGATATGGCCATGGTCATTGACGCCATGGACATCCTGTATTCCGGCAAGGTGGACGGCTTCTGCCTGGTGACCAGCGACAGTGATTTTACCAAGCTTGCCATGCGTCTGCGTGAGGAGCAGATGTATGTGATCGGCATGGGAGAATCCAAAACCCCTCTGGCCCTGACCAAAGCCTGTAATAAATTCATCCATCTGGATTTGATTTCCGGTGAGGTGGAGGACAAGAATGCGGAGGGCATCAAGACAGCAGGCAGCGGCAGGAAGCAGAAGGCGCTTGCTGCGGAAGACAAACAGGACAGCACGGTTACTCCAATCAGTGAAATCGAAGAGGCTATCATTACCTTTGTCCAGAACAATGAAAACAAAGGCAAGCCCACCTATCTGGGCGAGGTGGGAAGCCGGCTCTGCGACAAATTCATCGAATTCGATGCCAGAAACTACGGCTACACCAAGCTGGTTACCCTGCTGAAGGACAAGTGCCCCAAGCTCATCATTATACAGGAGGGAACCTCCTACCGTATTGAGCTGAAGGAACAGACAGAACCGGAAGACCTGGAGAAGGAGATCACCGCCTTCCTGAAACGCAACGGCGGAAAGGTGGACAATCTTTCCCTGGTCCTGGAGCAGCTTAAGAAAAAGCATCCCAACTTCAATCTGAGCGACTACGGATACAGCCGTATCTCCAGTTTCCTGCGCAGCTTTGATAAAATTGCGGTGCATGGAAATGCGCTGATGCTGAAGGATGAGGGGCGAAGAAAATAATTTTCGTTATACTTTTTTGGCGTTCAATAAAAATGAAGGTTTTTTCTGATTAACCGGATTTTATAACTGCAATACAGTGTGGATTTTATTACAAAATGTAGGAAAAGAGAGTGAAAATGCAAAAATTCACTCTCTTTTATTATTGTTGAAGTTATGGCAATTTTACATATGAAAACAGGTCAATGCAGCATAGCATTGCGTCAATTGATAGGAGGCTTTTTACCTGAATTTGTAGTAAAATATATTTATTCTTAAGAAGAGTAATCCTGCAGGTAACCGGAGTTGGCAAATTAAGAGGAGGTAAGGGTATGAAGAAGATTTTTTCAATATGCATGACACTGTTTTTGATTTTTTCATTAAGCGCTTGCTCGTCAACTGAGCAAAGCAATGGTAAGAAAAAAGATACCATTGAGGCTGAAAACACGGAAAAAAGTTCTGAAACAGTCAGGGAAACCGTAATCGAAGAGGAACCTGATGTACAGGAACCTGTAACCCTGACTCTCACATTTCATTTTGAAGAGTCATATGTAAAGCCTATTGTTGAAGAGTTTGAGAAGCTTCATCCAAATGTTACCATAGAATTTCAGCTTAGTAAGGATGGAGATGAGGCCCTGCTTACAAAAATTGTAGGGGGAGGCTCTACGGATGTCATAGTAATTCCTTCCATTATGGCAACCGGAGATTTGCCGAAGTACTTTGCAGATCTGGGAGGTGCACAGGAACTTGGGGATAAGTATTATTATGGGGATTATATGCAGGTAGATGGAAGAGTTTACGGCTGTCCGATAGGAGTAGTTTATGAGGGACTGATGTATAATCAAAATCTTCTGGATGAGTATTATAATGGAAAAATCCCTGTAACATTAGATGAACTTATGGAATGCTGTGAAATAATGCATAAAAATGGGATTGTTTGTTTTTGTACAAATGCAGGCTCTACCTGGCCATGCAGATATTGGGATAATTTAGCAATTACTATGTCGGAAAATCCTGAATATGCCAATGAGATCGTTTTGGATAAAGAACCCTGGAAGGAAGGCAGTTATTTAAGGCAGGCAGGAGATTTGCTGGCAGATATGTCAAAGAACGGGTGGCTGGAAAAGGATGTTGTAACTTCAAATCTGTTTGATTCATCGTTAGTGGATATGGCACAGGGAAATATTGCTTTTATGATTACTGGTTCCTGGGCACTTCCGATGCTGAGAGATGCGGCAGTTGAGTTGGGGTACCCGGAAGAATCCATGGGATTTGCACCATTTCCATACAAAAATGACGTCAGTGTAGAAAATCCGTTATATATGCGGATTTCACAGGACTTGTTTATGGGTGTAAATAAAGACAGTAAAAACCTGGAGTTAGCAAAGGAGTTCTGCTCATTTTTCTGTGAAAGGATTTCCCTGGCGGTTGGCATGAATGAGATTATGAAAGAGGGAGGAAAGACTCAGGAGGAATTAAATAATTTGCAGGATATGGATTATGTGAAGTTTTATACATCTCCGGCAAAGGATGCGAAGATACAGGAAATGGGCGCTGCAGCAGGACTGGATGTATACCAGTATGACGGCTTCCTGTTAGATTACGTAATTCTTCCTCCAATGAATGGGCAGGAAGCGCAGTTTGATAAATTAAATGAACTTTGGGGGAAAAATTTTGAGTAAGTAACATATACACTGACTACTGTGTGAGTATATGAGGAAAAAGTATGAGAACATGGAAAAAGTACGGAAAAAAAGATGGAAAACAAAGACTTCACCATAAAAGAAAGCGACAGGAATATATAACACTGGCAGTATTTTTGATTATACCGCTGCTGTTTCTGCTGTATTTTAGCGTATATCCGGTTTTTTCCATGTTCTATTATAGCTTTACAGATTGGAGAGGCACTGTCGGCAGCCAGCAATTTGTTGGATGGAAAAATTATATTAATGTTTTTACAAATGAAAATTACCGCAATGTATTTAAAACAGCAGGATATTATCTTGCTGCAGGCATACTTCAGCAGGTTGTTTCATTGGCACTTGCCGTCATGCTAAGTAAGCCGGTAAAGGGAAGCGGTATTTTTAAGGGGATTATTTTCTTCCCTTTTATCATGAATGGAGTGGCGGTTGCGTTAACTTATCGTATTTTTTATCAGCCGGACGGGGCTTTCGATGCCTTATTGAAGGCGTTGGGCGCTTCACAGATGATTAAAATATGGCTTAGTAACCCGACAACCGTAAACTGGGCTTTAGGGTACGTATTCTTATGGAAAAATGTTGGATACAGTTTCTTGATTTATTTGGGAACCATGCAATCCATATCTAAAGATTATTATGATGCGGCTGCGATAGACGGTGCAGGAACCTGGCATCAGTTTACTGCCATTACATTCCCAAATATGAAAATGATCGTTGGCCTGATGGCAACTTTTTCTATTGTAAATTCTATTGCTGTTTTTGATATCCCTTATATTCTGACATCAGGAAAAAATGGAACAAATACTTTTTCTACAACTATGCTTGAAACGGCATTTACTTATAACAAGTTTGGAGAAGCGTGTGCAATGGCAATTGTGATGCTTCTGATTGCCGGTATTGTTATGGTTTTGCGCAACCTTGTGTTCAGGGAGGAAAAAGATGTTTAATGATGGTAAGAAAAAGAAAATAGTGTTATCCATACTGAGATATTTTTTGCTGCTCCTGATTGTATTCAGTATTATATATCCCATCATTGGAGTCTTTTTTGGATCATTTAAGACTAAGGTTGAATTTCTCGGAACAAATGGGATAACGCCTCCCCAAAAATGGAGTAATTTTGAAAATTATAAGACCGCTTTTATGCAGGGGCAGATATTAACAGGCTTTAAGAATACGGTGATAATAATTTTATTTGCCTGTATTACATCAACTCTGTTTAACACGATGGTTGCGTACTGCTTCTCCAGATTTGATTTTAAGGGAAAAGGCCTGCTTGACAAGATTTATTTGCTTGCTTCATTTGTACCTGGAACTATAGTTCATTTGATTATTTTTAAGGACTTTGTGAATGTGGGCCTTACAGATCATCTAAGCAGTATTGTAATATTATATTCCGGAGTTGATATTGTGAGTTTATATCTTTATAAACAATATCTGGGTCAGATTCCTTTTTCTATTGATGAATCAGCGATGATGGAGGGGAGCAGTTTTTTTGGTATTTTTTTCAGGCTTTTGCTTCCCATGCTGAAACCGGCTATTGTAACGGCATGTATTATCAAAACGACTTATATTTATAATGATTTCTATACTTCCTATTTGTATTTGAGTTCGGCTAAGAAGGGAGTTATGTCTACTGTCTTGTATCGTTTTATAGGGCCATACAGTGCACAGTGGAGTGTAATTGCTGCCGGTATAATTCTGGTAACGCTTCCGGTATTCATTTCATTTATTTTTGCACAAAAGTCTATCTATAAAGGCTTTTCTGACGGTGCTGTCAAAGAATAGAAAGTGATTAATAAAATATGAGAAAAAGAATAAGTATTACAGAAATGGGAGCAAAAACAGGAGTCCTTTGTACCAGGGAAATACAGAAAACCATTGACTTACTGGATGAGGCAGGTGGTGGAACCGTAGTAATTCCGGAAGGTATTTTCCTTTCCGGGACACTGGAATTGAAAAACGTTTCAATTTTTCTGGAGAAGGGCGCTGTTTTAAAAGGTTCTTCTGAAATTTCAGATTATTACGCAAATAGTTTTATTCATAATGAAATGAAACAGACGATTTCACTTTTATATGCCATGAACAGGGATAATATATCAATTTCGGGTGAAGGAACCATTGATTTGAATTCAGATGCCTTTTTTGATATGTCAAAAAGAGAGGTACCGGATTATGGGTGGGAATTCAGTAAAGAACAATGGAAAGAATGTACAGCAACATACGATTACAGGGTGACCCAGCCTTTGTTTTTTAATAACTGCAGCCATGTCAGGCTGGATGGAATCAAAATATTGAATTCTCCAAGCTGGACAGTTTCTTTTAATAACTGCAGGGATATTCATGTGGAAGCTGTATATATAAAAAATGATCTAAGAATTCCCAATGATGATGGGCTTCATTTCTGCGGCTGCAGTGAAGTATTTATCCATGGCTGCAATATATCAGGAGGAGATGATTGTATAGCGCTGACATCGGTTTTGGACTGGGAAAAACCTTGTGAGAATTTTGTAATATCTGACTGTATTCTGCGTTCCTGTTCAAAAACTATCATGTTGGGATATATGCATGGAATCATACGAAATGTTACTATCAGTAATTGCATAATCAAAGAAAGTAATCGTGGTTTTTGCATTATGTGCAGCAGCAAAACAGGCTTGGTAGAACATGTTCTTGTAGAAAATCTGCGTATAGAAACAAGAGTCAGGGCTGGCAATTGGTGGGGGAACGGAGAACCTATCTGTATTTTTGCTTTATATCATAATAATGAAAGTTATTGTAATCCTGTTCCGGACAGAAATATTGAAGTAAATATTCATGATATTCAGATAAGAAATGTTAGCTGTCTGGCGGAAAATGCTGTTGCTATTGTGGGGGAAGGAGGCAATATACAGAATATATTAATTGATGGCATATATTATGAAAAAAGAAAGAGCGACAATAGTTATCTGAAAGGAAAAAAACGTATTGATGTAAGTCCAAGCAAAGAAGATGTTACGCTGCCGGAGGATGAAAATGAATACTGGCTGTTGATTGATGCTTGCAGGAATATCAGCATTCGGAATGCCAGGACAGCGTGCTATGAGGGCAAAAGCCTTAAAAACGCTGTTAGGCACAGCCTGGAGGTAGAGCTTTAGGGCTTGGCATAGTTTTGCTGGGGGTGTATTACCGCGGCTCTTTTACCGCATTTTTGGGAGAGGAATTATGGAAATTATACAATGAACATTACCTGACTGCGAAAAAGAAAGCGGCGCCGGATATGCCTTTAATGCAAATATCAGAGAGACATCCCCATTGCATACGCATAATTTTTATGAAATATTTTATGTAAATAAGGGAAAAGCCATACATTGTGTAAATGGAGAACGCATTGTAGTTTCCAGCGGTGCATGTGTTTTCATCCGTCCATGGGATGTACATAGCTATGATTCACTTAATTATTCTGAATTTCAGATGACCAGCGTAGGTTTTACCTGCGAGGAAATGGAAGAGGGTTTTAGATGGAGCCAGTTTCCCCCTGCCATGATTACTGAACCTGGATTGCCGCCGCATATTATGCTTAATGGTTATGAAAAAACTGAATTTGAGAATAAGCTGAAGGGAATAGAAAGCCATGCAAAAGGGATAGAAAGAAAAAGATATTTCAGATCAGTATTTCCTTTTTTTATTTATTTAATATGCAACAAAATACGCAGAGCTGAAACAAAGCAACTTCAGGTAATGCCTTCCTGGTTTTCTGAAGTCGTTGAACAAATGAGTCAGCCGGAAAATTTTGTTCAGGGCCTTCCAAGGCTGTTGGACTGCACAAGCTATTCGCATGAATATATTATACGGGTATTCAGGAAATATTTACATATGACACCGACAGAATTTATTAATTTGAGAAGAATAAATTATGCAATGGGCCTGGTAGTTGAAAATAAATATCAAATAACAGATATTTGTTATATGTCGGGATTTAATAATCTAAGTCATTTTTATACTGTTTTTAAGAAGCAGACAGGGTTCACACCAAATGAATATTTAAAGGCATATGGCGAAAATCTGGATGAGGATGTGTAATGGCGTTTTAATGCGCGGATTGGAGCAGAATAAAAATTGGATAAAAAAGAGCGAATAGACAGATGCCTGAAACAGGCTGTTGAGAATGGAGAAATTGCAGGTGGCTGTGTCTTATTTATTGAAAATGGCCTTGAAGTTTGTTATGCAAAGGCAGGCTGGGCTGCTATTGAGTCACATACGCCGATAAGGCGGGATACAATATTCAGGCTTTATTCTATGACCAAGCCTATTACTGCAGCAGCAGTGATGATTCTTATGGAAGAAGGATTGCTTGATTTATATGAACCGGTTGCGAATTATATCAAAACCTTTGAGGGACAGAAAGTAATAGTAGGTAATACTCTTGCAGCGGCGGAAAGAACAATGACAATCCGCGATTTGCTTTCCATGACTTCGGGTTTGGTTTACCCAGGAAAGTTGAATTGCGCAGAGAAAGAGACAGCGCATGTATTTGAGGAACTTACAAAAAGAATGTATTCATCAGCACCAATGGATACAATAGAGTTTGCTGAAAAAATCGGAAACTGTCCACTTGCCTTTCATCCAGGGGAATCATGGCAGTATGGTGTGTCGGCAGATATTCTGGGGGCGGTGGTTGAAAGTGTCAGCCAAATGAGGTTCGGAGATTTTCTATGGAAGAAGATTTTTAAACCGTTGGGAATGCAGGATACGGGTTTTTATTTGCAGGAGGATAAAAAGGAACGGCTAGCTGATGTATATGAAAACAGGAAAGGGATAGGTCTGAAATTGTTTTCACAGGATCATCTTGGTATTCGTATTGATGCAAAACCCAATTCTTTTGAGTCTGGAGGCGGAGGGTTATTTTCTACAGTGGATGATTATGCACGGTTTGCACAAATGCTTTTAAATGGAGGAGAATCCGGCGATGTAAGAATCATGCAACCGGAAACCATACGGTATCTGACTGGTTGCGGTTTGGATGGAAAAAGGCAGGACAAATTCAGCAATTGGTTTGGGCTGGATGGCCATAGTTATGGAAATCTTATGCGTGTTTTATATGACAGAAAGCTTGCAGGAGTTTTGGGAAGCGAAGGCGAATATGGTTGGGATGGCTGGCTGGGTACCTATTTTGTAAATGATCCTGTCAGGAAAATAACGTTCCTTTTTATGACACAGATAAAGGACTTTGGAACGACAAATCTTACAAGAAAAATAAAAAATATCATATTTAGTTAGAATGGTATCTCGTTGATTCGTGCTTTATGACGATAAGAGTGTTCAAGATTTAGAAGAATTTGGCCGTGCAGTTTTAAATAACTGTAATGGCCTTTATTTTATTGAGAGCCAGAATAATTCAAACACATATTATTGACACCGAAACAGCCAGTCTGTACAATAAGAATTACCTGCCTGTGACTATAAAGGTATCGGACAGTTATGTCTGTCAAAAGGAAACCAAAGAGTAAACATTCATGGAAAATAATTATGATATCATCACCAGAATAAACAAAGCCTATTCCGGTATGAGCAAACGGCACAAGCAAATAGCGTCCTATATATTGGGGCACTACGACCAGGCGGCATTCATGACCGCGGCGAAAATGGGAGAGGCGCTGTCCATAAGCGAATCAACGGTGGTGCGTTTTGCGGCGGCCATCGGCTATGAAGGCTACCCGGAAATGCAGGCTGCGCTGGCTGCCTGGGTGAAAACCAAACTGAATGCCGTACAGAAGGTAGGCGCCGCCTATCGTGGCAGCAGCCAGTCCGAGGTGCTCACCAGTGTGCTTTCCAGCGATATGGAGAAAATACAGGATACCATTGATAACCTGGATCCCGCAGCCTTTGATACGGCGGTGGATATTATCCTGGAGGCCCGTACCGTTTATATCGCGGGCATCAGAAGCTGTGCTCCCCTGGCGGAGTTCCTCAGCTTTTACCTGAATATGATCCGGGGAAACATTGTACTGCTGAAAACGACGAGCTTAAGTGAAGTGTTTGAGCAGATGCTGCGGATCGGTGATAAGGATGCCATCATTGGCATCAGCTTTCCCAGATATTCCATGCGTACACTGAAAGCCATGGAGTTTGCCAACGACAGGAATGCCAAGGTAATCACTATCACTGACAGCGTGCATTCCCCCATGAATCTGTATTCCTCCTGCAATCTGCTTGCAAGAAGCGATATGGTTTCCATCGTGGATTCCCTTGTTGCGCCGCTGAGCGTAATCAACGCCCTGGTGGTGGCTCTGTGCCTGAAACGGCCGGAGGCCGTGAAAGCGAGCCTGGAATCCCTGGAGGGTGCATGGAATAATTACCAGGTCTATCTGAATGATGAGATTAATTTTATTGATGAGGATGCCTTCCTGAACCTGCCTGCCTCAGGCGGCGATGGGGAAAAGGCGGCAGCGGCGGAACGGAGGAATCTATGAGCAGGGTATTAATAGTCGGCGGCGGCGCCGCAGGAATGATGGCGGCGCTTTCCGCGGCCGGGAAAGGCCACTGCGTTACTGTTTTTGAAAAAAATGAAAAGCTGGGTAAGAAAATATACATCACAGGCAAAGGCAGATGTAATGTGACCAATGCCTGTGAGCCTCAGGAGCTGTATCAAAGTGTAGTCAGCAATTCCAAATTTCTCTACAGCGCCTTTTCCCGTTTTGACAATCAGGCGGTACAGGATTTCTTTGAAGCAAACGGCTGTCCGCTGAAAACGGAACGGGGCGGCCGGGTTTTCCCTGTTTCGGATCACTCCTCGGATATCATCCGCGCCCTGTCGTCGGCCCTGGAAAAAGCCGGCGTGGAAATCCGGCTCCATACCCCGGTAAAAAAGCTCCTTGTAAAAAAAGCGGAGGACGGTTCCAATGCCATAAGAGGGCTTAAACTTCTCTCAGGTGAAGAAATTACGGCGGATGCCGTGGTGCTTGCCTGCGGAGGCCTTTCCTACCAGGCTACAGGCTCCACCGGCGACGGCATGCGTATGGCGCAGGAGCTGGGACATTCCCTGGTTCCCTGTATGCCCTCACTGGTTCCCTTCCATATAAAAGAGGAGTGGTGCCGACAGCTGCAGGGCCTTGCCCTTAAAAATGTTTCGGCCGCATTATATATAGAAGAAAAAGAAATTTACAGCGGCTTTGGTGAGATGCTTTTTACCCATTTCGGCGTGAGCGGTCCGCTGATTCTCAGCGCCAGCAGCTACTACCAAACCGCTGCGGAGAAGCTGAGAAAGAAGAAGGAAAAGCAGGCAAAGAAAGCAGAGGCGGCTGCAGAGGCTTTGGAAAATGGAAAGACGAAGGCACATGCTTACCTGAAGCTGGATTTGAAGCCCGCCCTTTCCATGGAGCAGCTTGACAAAAGGATTCTGCGGGATTTTGAGGAAAATAAGAACAAGCAGTTTAAAAACGCGGTGGACGGACTCTTCCCCGCCAGGCTGGTTCCCATCATGATTCAGCTTTCCGGCATTGACCCGGAAAAGAAGGTACATGAGATAACAAGGGAAGAAAGAAAATATTTTGAAGAATGCATCAAGGGATTGACGCTGACCATTGCCGGGACGAGAGGCTTTGAAGAGGCGATAATCACCCGCGGCGGCGTCCGCGTAAAGGAGGTCAACCCCTCCACCATGGAATCCAGGCTGGTGCCCGGGCTGTATATGGCCGGTGAAATGCTGGATCTGGATGCGCTGACAGGAGGCTTTAACCTGCAGATTGCCTGGTCAACAGGATACCTTGCGGGTGCCAGCATACCGTGACGGCCTGAAGGCAGAAAGCGGCGGCCCGTACCAGGACCGCCTGAATATAATATACGCGGCGTTGGCCGCATGCCCGGCAAAAGGGCGGATAGGAGCAAAAATGAGTTATAATATCGCAATTGACGGCCCTGCGGGAGCAGGAAAAAGCACGATTGCCAAAAAGCTTGCAAAGAAGCTGGGCTATGTGTATGTGGATACAGGCGCAATGTACAGGGCGATTGCCCTTTTCCTTCTCAGGGAGAAGGTACAGCCGCAGGATACTGACTCAATACTGGCGAAATGCACAGGGGCAGATGTTACCATAAGCTATCAGGACGGCGAACAGATTGTGCTGCTGAACGGAGAAAATGTGAATGGCCTGATCCGTACGGAGGAAGTGGGAAACATGGCCTCCAATTCCTCCGCTGTCCCGGCTGTAAGGGACAGGCTGCGCAGTCTTCAGCAGGAGCTGGCTGCCAATGAGAATGTGATTATGGACGGCCGCGATATCGGAACCTGCGTGCTCCCTGACGCGGACGTGAAAATATTCCTGACTGCGGACAGCGCTGTCAGGGCCAGACGGAGATTTGAGGAGCTTGCGGCAAAAGGGACGCCGGAGCCGCTTGAAAAAATCGAAAAGGATATCATTGAAAGGGATGCCAGGGACAGGAACCGGGAGATATCGCCATTAAAGCAGGCAGAGGACGCGGTTCTGGTGGACACCTCCGAAATGACCATTGACGAGGTAGTGGAAGCTATCCTGGAAATCTGCAGAAAGAAAGGATGCATATAATATGGAAGTAATTCTGGCAGAAAGCGCCGGCTTCTGCTTTGGTGTAAAGCGTGCCGTGGATAAGGTCTACGAACAGATAGAAACCGGAAAGAAAATATATACCTACGGACCGATTATCCACAACGAATTTGTAGTGCAGGATCTGGAAAAAAAAGGGGTTGAGGTCATCGAATCCGAGGAAGCGCTGGAGCAGCTTACGGAGGGAACCATCGTCATCCGATCCCACGGAGTGCCCAAATCCATCTGCGAAAAAATAGAAAAACAGGGACTGGAATGCGTGGATGCCACCTGCCCTTTTGTAAAAAGGATTCATAAAATAGTAGAAAAGGAAAGTGCGGCAGGCCGACAGATAGTTATCATCGGAAATGCCGGACACCCCGAAGTAGAGGGGATTCAGGGCTGGTCCGTCACTCCGGCGATAGTTATTGAATCGGAAAAAGAAGCACAGGAATTCGTACCTGAAGCCGGGAAAAAGCTGTGTATTGTGTCGCAGACGACATTTAACTACAATAAATTTCAAGAATTAGTTGAAATTTTTCTAAAAAAAGGTTATGATATTAGTGTTGTGAATACTATCTGTAACGCAACTGAGGAGAGACAAACTGAGGCAAAGGATATTGCAGCGAAGGTTGATGCGATGATTGTTATCGGTGGGAAGCACAGTTCCAATACAAGGAAGCTGTATGAGATATGCTGCAAGGAGTGTGCTCACACCTGTTTGATACAGACACTTGATGACTTGCATTTAGAACTACCCAAAGCTGTCCGCCTGGTGGGTATTACAGCCGGAGCGTCTACCCCGAATAAATTAATCGAGGAGGTTCAAAACTATGTCAGAATTAACTTTTGAACAAATGTTGGAGGAATCATTAAAAACTATACATGCGGGAGAGGTAGTCGAAGGTACAGTTATCGATGTTAAGCCTGAAGAAGTGATTCTTAATATCGGATACAAGTCAGACGGTATTCTTACAAGAAACGAATATACTAACGATCCCGGCGTGGACATGACAGCGGTCGTTAAAACGGGCGACAAGATGGAAGTCAAGGTACTTAAGGTAAATGACGGAGAAGGACAGGTTATCCTTTCCTACAAGCGTCTGGCTGCTGACAGAGGAAACAAGAGAATCGAAGAAGCATACAACAATCACGAAGTGCTTACTGCCAAGGTAACCCAGGTACTTGACGGCGGATTAAGCGTAGTGGTAGATGAAGTCAGAATTTTCATCCCTGCAAGTCTGGTTTCCGACACTTATGAGAAGGACCTGAACAAATATGCAGGACAGGATATTGAATTCGTTATCAGCGAATACAATCCGAAGAGAAGAAGATATATCGGCGACCGCAAGCAGCTCATCGTTGCCAAGAAGGCAGAGATGCAGAAGGAACTGCTTGAAAGAATCCATGAAGGTGATGTAGTGGAAGGAACTGTTAAGAACGTAACAGATTTCGGCGCATTCATCGATCTGGGCGGAGCAGACGGACTGCTTCATATTTCTGAAATGTCCTGGGGCAGAGTGGAACACCCCAAGAAGGTATTCAAGGTTGGTGATCAGGTTACCGTACAGATTAAGGAAATCAACGGCAGCAAAATCGCCCTCAGCATGAAGTTTGACGATGCCAATCCCTGGAAGACCGCTGCAGAGAAGTATGCAGTTGGCAATGTAGTAACAGGCAGAGTGGCAAGAATGACAGATTTTGGTGCGTTTATTGAGCTGGAACCCGGAATTGATGCACTTCTCCATGTTTCCCAGATTGCTAAAGAGCATGTGGACAAACCGTCAGATGTTCTGAAGGCAGGAGAAGAAATTACGGCAAAGGTTGTTGATTTCAATGAAACAGACAGGAAAATCAGCCTGAGTATTAAGGCTATGCTTGCTCCCGAACCTAAGGAAGTGAAGGAAGAAGCTCCTGTACAGGAAGAAGCAGACGCAGATGTGGTTTCCGTAGATATTGATGCTGTAATCGCAAAGCAGAAAGCAGAAGAAGATTCTGCTGAATAATTAACAATGAGTGGCAGCATGCTGTGCTGTTGAAAGGGATGCGGGAGTACGCCGCATCCCTTTTTTAAATATGCCCGGCGGTGTACGATTCCGAAGGCTGTGTAAGCGTAAGCAGCAAAGGGACGCAGAACCGCCGTAAATACATAAAAGTGGAAGGAAAGAGGAAAAATGAGTAAGGTTGTAAATGAACCAAAAATCAAGAATCCGCTGATTAAAGCCATACGTGAGCTTCTGGAGCACAGGGCGCTCTGGCTTTATCTGCTTTGTGACGAAGCAAGGAAGAAGGGGCTTTTGCCGCAGGATTTTGCGCCGGCCGCTATCAGACGCTGCGGACATATGCAGGGCAGGCAGTTAGTAAAAAAAGGGCGTACCAAAAGCCTGAAGGGACTGCGCAGAACCCTGTTTACCAAACCGGCACAGCTTGTTTTTGAAATGAAGATTCAGAAATGCACGGATAATGAGCTGGAAATCCATTTTCATTACTGTCCGCTTGTAAAGGCATGGCAGAAGGCGGGCTGCAGTGATGAGGAGATCGCCTGCCTGTGTGATACAGCCATGTGCGGTGACAGAGGGATCGGGGAGGCCTACGGCTGCGCCCTGGATCTGCCGAAAACCATTGCAAACGGCGATGATATCTGCCATATCAGATATTACCGCAAAAATGCCATGAAAGAGCAGTAACTGCGAGGGCGTATAACCGTCAGTTACAATGAGTTACAAATGGGATGCGAAGCCGGCAGAGGGGGACGGCTGCGCAGCAGAATGGGTTGCTTCTTATATTACAATCTGGAGGAAGATGATGAAAAAGAAGATTCTGTATGCTGCAGCGGTACTGGCAGCTTTGTTGTTTATCTGGCTGGGAAACGAGGGCAGCAAGCCCTTGGTGCTTAAAGGTACGGATTTGAACCAGACAGCGGGCGTCAGCGATTATACAGGGCTGATTGCCATTGATGAAACGGCCGCATATTACGGTATGTTTGCCTATACGGACGATTATGTGTTGGATAAGGGAACCTATACCATAAGGCCAGAATATTCCAATACCTCGTCCGATAATATCATTGAAGTATGGGACAATGGTACAAAGGTGGCCCAGTGGAGCCTGGAGAGCACGGATGGAGTGAAAACCACCCGGGATTATACCTTTACACTGGATAAAACTTCACAGCAGCTGCATATACGTATTTACTATCAGGGAAAAGGGAGCCTGATTGTAAATAATATTTCCCTGATCCCTCACGGCGCTTTTTACAGGGATGCCTGGTTCCTGGCGGCTGTAGTGATACTGTTGGCCATAACCGGTGTTTTTCTTGCATCCTATGAGAAAAAGCATCCGTCAGGAAGAGAACAGAAGGTTACTTTCCTGATATTGGCGGGACTGTGCCTGTATTCTTCCATGCCCCTGTTTATCCAGGCCTTTGCCCAGGCGGATGACGTCTGCTATCATCTGCTCAGAATTGAGGGGCTGAAGGATGGAATGCTGGACGGGCAGTTCCCGGTGGTTATTTTCCCTGAAGCGCTGGCAGGAAACGGATATCTGAACAGCATGTATCCCTATCTGTTCCTGTATATCCCCGCAGTACTGAGGCTGCTTGGCGTTTCCCTGGCGCTTTCCTATAAAACGCTGATATTTATAGCCAATATTGCCACTGTGGCGATTACATTCCGGGTATTCAAATCCATTACCAGATCAAAATACGCCTGTATTCTGGGAACGGCGCTTTATATCCTAATGCCCTACCGTTTTACGAATATTTACGCAAGGGGCGCGCTTGGGGAAACACTGGCGCTGACCTTCCTGCCGCTGATTATCGCCGGCTTTTACCATGTGCTGCTGGGAGACAAGAAGAAATGGCCGTGGCTGGTAATCGGCTTTACGGGAGTGATTGAAAGCCATGTGCTCAGCACAGCCACGATGGGCGTGATTTTCGCTGTCTGCTGTCTTATTTTTATCAGGGAGCTGTTCTGTGATAAAAGATGGCTTGAACTGCTGAAAGCGGCGGGACTTACGGTGCTGTTGAATCTGTGGTTCCTGGTGCCTTTCCTGTTCTTCTACCTGAAGGAAAACCTGTACCAGAAGGCGCTGGACTGGAGCGGCTTTTCGGAGTATTCCATCAATGCTTCCTTCCTGGCGGATACCTTCCATACCAACGATTACCGTTTCCTGTCCCTGGGACTTCCCATCCTGGGCTGTGCGGCAATATGCATCCTCAAGCTGGTATGCGAGAAATCAAAGGAAAAGAACTGTAAAAGAGACAGCTTCCTCACCTATCTTTTCGGCTGCGCCTGTGTGCTGACCTTCCTTGTGACAGGCTATTTCGGAAGCAAGACGCTGAAAGAGCTGATTCCGGCCATCGAACCGGTCCTGCGGACGATCCAGTTCCCCTGGCGGCTTCTGGCCCCTGCAGGAATCCTGTTTATCTTTGCAGGCGTCATCTGGCTGTCCGAATCGGAGGTGCTGCGGCCCTACAGGAATCTTGTATTTGCATTCCTGGTGGGAGTGAACCTGCTCACCTGCCTGAACCAGCCCTATAATCAGAATAATTTTGCCTATAAAGATTATGATGACACCACAACGGTGGGGCATCAGGATAAAATCATAGGAATCCCGAAATCGGATGCCACCGTTATTTATCCATATGAATGGCGGATAGATGCGCTGATGGACGATAAGCTGACAGCGGATCTGCAGCTTTCCGATGCCGAAAAGGTAATTGTACAGGATTATGAAAAGAAGGGCACCAAAGGAAAGCTGACCTATCAAACTTCGGAGGAAGGGCAGTATGTGGATTTCCCGATCCAGAAATATCTGGGTTATACGGCGGAGGATGAAAACGGGACGCCGCTGGAAGTAACTTATGGAAATAATTACCGTGTGAGGGTGATGTTAAACGGAGACGGAGCCAGCCATACCGTCTTTGTAAGATACCGCCAGCCTGTTATTTTCCGTATCTCCCAGGTGATATCCCTCCTGACGCTGCTTGGCTGTATTGCAGTACCGGGATATTTTGTGATAAACCGCAGAAAACGCAGTCCCGCTGTTGTGGCGGCCGGGGCGGGCAAGAAAAAGGACGGAACGCATTAACGCATTCCGTCCAGTATATGACCGGCATAGAGGGACAGCCGTTTACTGTCATTCAGGAAAGCTTCTTCCAGAAGGAAAAAGCTTTCCTTTTCTTTTACCCCTTTCCGGAAGGCCGGGGTGAAAAGATCCTCCTGTCCCGGCTTGAGATGCTGGGGCAGGAATTCGCCGCTTTTTCTCGTATAGCAGGTGGCGGGAGTAGCGGGCACCCGATGGGACTTATCCACATATACGGCCACTGATTTATGAATGGCATTGTCCTCCTCAGGAAGATAAGAGTAATTTTTATAATCCGGGTAAAAGAATTTCAGCTCGCCGGAAAGTACAGGTATTTTCAGCGTCCCCGTATTTTCGCTGCCGGAAAAATAACAGCCTCCTCCATGAAATGAGAGGGGGACAGGCAGCGCGGCGGGAAAAGTGAGCCGGACAAGGAGTTCTTTTTGTATGTTTCCCGCATAATCTGTACAAAGGTCCGTTTCCGCTCCGACAGCGGACGGGATGCTTTCAAAAAGCTCCGGATAGGAAAGGATGGGAACCACGGACAGCATGCCCCGGATGTCGTCCGCATTGTGAAGAAGGAGCACCTCCAGCAGGCGGTGATCCCGTTCCTGGCGATAGACCTTGTACAGTTCTATCAGCTGGCCGCCGGTAAAGGGATCCTCTCTGTTAAGGCCAAGATATTCCTCCAATGTTTTCTGCTTGCAGTTGGGCAGCTTGAGCAGATTTTTTAAGGGCGATATCTGTCGGTAGATGTCCGTTTGCTCCATTTGCGGGAATGGGGAATCCAGGCCATATTTTTTGCATTTTGCCTGTACGAAGGGGACATCGAAGGTCGTCCCGTTAAAGTGCACCAGCTTCCGGTAAGGGGCGGCAAATTTCAGGAAAGCGTCCAGAATGGCTTCCTCCTCAGCCGTGTTTTCTGCAAACCATTGCTGCAGGGTCCACTTTTTATCCTGAAGAAACGCGGCGCCGATAAGATAAATGGAAGCGTTTTTGGGGGAGAGTCCGGTGGTTTCGATATCAAAAAAAAGGATACTTTCCGTGTCTCCCAGAAAATGCCGGATGGTTTCTCCGGCAGTTGTATGTATGTTCTGAATTCGTGTTTTCATACAATTAATATACCATATTTTTTGATTTTTATGTAGTAATTTGATGAAAATTAAGGTATGATTATGTTATGCCGTGCGTCCCGTGGTTTGCCGGCAGGAAGGTAACCGGCCCGTTTGAAAAGAACGGCTGCAGAGGAATCCGGCGGACCCGGGGAGACACAGGAGGCGAGGGGGACCAGAGCGTGTTTGAAAAATGCGTTCCGGCTTTCGTCCTGTGCATACGCAATAATTAACAAGAAAAGAGGGATAGCTAAAATGGCTAAGGCGAAGTTAACATTTATGGGCGGCATCCATCCATACGACGGAAAAGACCTGTCCAAGGATAAGCCCATGAAAGCAGTTTTGCCAAAGGGAGATCTGGTGTATCCGTTGTCCCAGCATATCGGCGCGCCCGCCAGGCCAATCGTGGCAAAGGGGGACCATGTGCTGGCAGGTCAGAAGATAGCGGAAGCGGGGGGCTTCGTATCCGCATCGGTATTCTGTACCGTGTCGGGAACGGTGAAGTCCATTGAACCGAGGCGTGTGGTCACCGGCGATAATGTGATGAGCATTGTGGTTGAGAATGATCAGCGGTATGAAGAAGTGGAATATCCTCCGGTGAAGCCCCTTGAGGAGCTGTCAGGAGAAGAGATCATCAATCTGGTGAAGGAAGCGGGCGTGGTCGGTATGGGCGGCGCAGGGTTCCCTACGCATGTGAAGCTTTCACCAAAGGAACCGGATAAAATAGAATATGTGATTGCCAACTGTGCCGAATGCGAACCTTATCTTACCTCGGATTACCGCAGGATGCTGGAGGAGCCTGATAAGCTTATCGGGGGCCTTCAGGTGATTCTGCGGCTTTTCCCCAATGCAAAGGGAGTGCTGGCGGTGGAGGACAATAAGCCGGACTGCATTAAGCTTTTGACTGAGATGACCAGCGATGAGCCCAGGATTACGGTGAAGAAGCTGAAAACCAAGTACCCCCAGGGTTCCGAGCGCCAGCTGATTTTTGCAGTGACCGGGCGGGCCATCAATTCTTCCATGCTTCCTGCGGATGCAGGCTGTATCGTGGACAATGTGGACACCGTGGTCGCGGTCAACCGTGCGGTGAGGGAGGGCAAGCCTCTGATGAACCGTATTGTTACCGTCACGGGGGATGCCATTGCCAATCCCCAGAATTTTATTGTCCGGATCGGAACGAATTATCATGAACTGATAGAAGAAGCGGGCGGCTTTTCCAAAGAGCCGGAGAAGATTGTGTCGGGCGGCCCCATGATGGGCTTCGGCATTTTCGATCTGGATGTGCCCACAACGAAAACGGCGTCCGCGCTGCTGTGTATGTCGAAGGATGAGGTGGGAGAGCCTTCGGCCTGCATCAACTGCGGAAGATGTGTGGAGGCCTGCCCTTCCAGGCTTGTGCCCACACTGCTTTCCACCTATTCGGAGCATTATGATATGGAAGCCTTTGAGAAGCATGACGGTATGGAATGCTGTGAATGCGGCTGCTGCAGCTATGTCTGCCCGGCCAAGCGCCAGCTTACCCAGGCGATCAAATCCATGCGTAAAATGGTCCTGGCAGAGCGCAAGAAAACAAGCGCTGCCAATAAAAAATAGGAGGAAAGAGCAATGAGCGACTTGATGAAGGTATCATCCAATCCGCATATCAGATCCAAAGACTCCACAGGCAGAATCATGCTTGCGGTCATTGCGGCACTGCTTCCCACCACGATCTTTGGCATCTGGAATTTCGGTATCCGCGCCCTGCTGATTGTTGCAGTGACCATCGCATCCACGGTACTGACAGAATTTTTATATGAAAAAATTACGAAAAAGAAGAACACCATCGGGGATCTGTCCGCTGTGGTGACAGGGCTTCTGCTGGCGCTGAACCTGCCGGTGAGCGTGCCCTGGTGGATCGGCGTCATCGGCGGCGTATTTGCAATTCTCGTTGTGAAGATGCTGTTCGGCGGCCTGGGGCAGAACTTTATGAACCCGGCTCTGGGAGCCAGATGCTTTCTGCTGATCTCCTTTGCCTCCATCATGACCAATTTCAACTGCGACGCTTATACCGGCGCTACGCCGCTTGCCGCAGTGAAAGCGGGAGAGAGTGTCAACGTTCTGGATATGGTAATCGGCAGGACGGGGGGAACCATCGGCGAGACCTCCATGCTGTGCATCGTTATTGGCGCATGTCTGCTGATCTGGCTGGAAATCATCGATTTGAGAATTCCCGGTACATACATCGTAAGCTTTGTGGTTTTCATGATACTCTTCGGAGGCCATGGGCTTGACAGATACTATATTTCCGCACAGCTTTCCGGCGGCGGCCTGATGCTGGGCGCTTTCTTCATGGCGACCGACTATGTAACGCGGCCGGTGACCAAGAAGGGGCAGTATATTTATGGTATTCTGCTGGGCGTGCTCACCGGTATTTTCAGGGTTTTAAGCGCCAGCGCGGAGGGTGTTTCCTATGCGATTATCCTGGGGAACCTGCTGGTGCCCCTGATTGAGAGGTTTACTCTTCCCAAAGCTTTTGGTAAAGGAGGAGAACGGGCATGAAAAGTATGTTGAAGGATGCGGGAATTTTATTCCTGATTACATTGGTTTCCGGCCTGCTTCTGGGCCTTGTTTACCAGGTGACGAAGGAGCCCATTGCGGTGCAGGAGGAGAAGGCCAGGATGGAAGCGCGCCAGGAGGTATTCCAGGACGCGGATCATTTTGAAGACGGGGAAGGCTTCTCCGAGGAAGCGGCGCAGGCTGTGCTGAATGAGGGCGGCTTCACCCAGGAGAGCATCAACGAATACTGCGCTGCCTATGACAAGGACGGCGGCCTTTTAGGATACGTGATTACGGTGACCAGCCATGAGGGCTACGGCGGAGACATTAAGTTCACTATCGGTGTGCGCATGGACAACACGCTCAACGGAATGTCCATTCTCTCCATTTCCGAGACTCCCGGCCTGGGCATGCAGGCGGAAGAGGTATTGAAGCCTCAGTTTGCAGGCAAAAAGGCGGAAAGCTACGTCTATACCAAGGGCGGCGCTTCGGCGGACAACGAGATTGACGCCATTACCAGCGCCACAATCACGACCAATGCGGTCACAAACGGCGTAAACGCCGGACTGTATTATTTCCAGACGGAACTGAAAGGAGGCAGCGGCAATGAATAAGCCAACCGAACGTCTCTATAACGGAATTATAAAAGAAAATCCCACCTTTGTGTTGACCCTGGGCATGTGCCCCACACTGGCGGTCACCACATCGGCAATAAACGGGCTGGGCATGGGCCTTTCCACAATGGTGGTACTGGCGCTGAGCAACCTGATGATATCGCTGCTTCGCAAAATTATACCGGATAAAGTGAGGATTCCCGCCTTTATCGTAATCGTGGCAAGCTTCGTTACCATGGTGGAGCTGCTTCTGCAGGCGTATGTGCCGTTTTTGTATGATGCGCTGGGCATTTATATCCCTTTGATCGTTGTTAACTGTATCATTCTGGGCCGCGCGGAAAGCTATGCTTCCAAGAACGGGCCGCTTCCGTCTTTATTTGACGGCATTGGAATGGGCCTGGGCTTTTCCCTGGCGCTCACCTGCATCGGTCTGGTGCGTGAGATCCTGGGCTCCGGCAAGTTTTTCGGCTTCGCCATTCTGGGAAGCAAGGCTCCGGAAATTTTCGGCTCCGATATTCTGCAGCATTACGTGCCCATCAATATCTTTGTTATGGCTCCCGGTGCATTCTTCGTTCTGGCGGCGCTGACGGCGATTCAGAATAAAGTGAAGATTAACGGGGAAAAGAAAGGCAAGGATATGTCCAGGATTCAGTCAGGCTGCAGCGAGGACTGTATGTCCTGCGGAGAATCCGGCTGTGCACGCCGTTTTTATGACGCGGATGCGGGAAAAAAGGAGGAGGGAAAATAAATGTTGGATCAGCTGCGAGAATTATTGCTTATATTAATCGGTTCCTCACTGGTGAGCAACGTGGTACTCAGCCAGTTCCTCGGTTTGTGCCCTTTCCTCGGCGTTTCCAAAAAGGTGGAAACCGCGGCCGGCATGGGGACTGCCGTTATCTTTGTAATTACGCTGTCCAGCGCGGTGGCGGGCGTCATCTATAAATTCGTCCTCACGCCGTTAAACATTACTTACCTGCAGACCATTGTTTTCATTCTGGTTATTGCGGCGCTGGTTCAGTTCGTGGAAATGTTTCTGAAAAAATATATGGTGTCTCTCTACAACGCGCTGGGTGTATACCTGCCCCTGATTACCACCAACTGTGCGGTCCTGGGTGTGGCGCTGACCAACGTCCAGAAGAACTACGGGATTCTGGCGGGGACGGTCAACGGCTTTGCAACGGCGCTTGGCTTCACGATCGCCATTATCATTCTGGCGGGAATCCGCGAGAAGATGGCGTATAATGACGTACCGGAATCCTTCAGGGGAATGCCTATCGTCCTGATTACTGCGGGACTTATGGCAATTGCCTTCTGCGGCTTTTCCGGCCTGTCGCTTAAATAGGAGGTGGAGTCGGTGAGTATTTCAGGTATTCTGATTGCTACGGCAATCGTAGGCGGTGTGGGGCTGTTTATCGGCCTTTTCCTCGGAGGGGCCGCCATCCTTTTCAAGGTAGAGGTAAATGAAAAAGAAGAGGCTGTCCTTGCACAGCTGCCCGGAAATAACTGCGGCGGCTGCGGATATCCCGGCTGTGCGGGGCTGGCTGCGGCCATAGCGTCGGGCAAGGCCCCTGTAAACGCCTGTCCGGTAGGCGGCGCTGAGGTTGGGAAAAAGGTTGCTGAAATCATGGGTGTGGAAGCGGAGGAGGGAGAGCGCATGGTCGCTTTCGTTGCGTGCCGCGGAACCCGTGACAAGATTAAGGTGGATTACGATTATGTGGGCCTGCATGACTGCCGCATGCTCTCCTTTGTGCCAAACGGCGGCGCTAAGTCCTGTAATTTCGGCTGTCTTGGCTATGGAAGCTGCGTGGAGGTCTGCCCCTTTGATGCCATACATATTTTTAACGGTGTGGCGCAGGTGGACAGGGAGGCCTGTAAGGCCTGCGGAAAATGTATCTCCGTATGTCCCAAGAATCTGATTTCGCTGATTCCCTATTCGGCAAAATATGCGGCGGCCTGCAGCTCCGGCGATAAAGGCCCCATTACGATGAAGGACTGCCGGGCCGGCTGTATCGGCTGCGGTATCTGTGAGAAGAACTGTCCTTCCGGCGCCATTAAGGTGGAGAATTTCAACGCCACCATTGACCAGAGCAAATGTACAGGCTGCGGCATCTGTGTGGAGAAGTGCCCGAAGAAGGTGATTGTCCGCTGCAGCGGGGAACAGACGCAGGAATAATTGTGAAGACGCCGGATGGCGGACTTCGCAGAACAGGAAAGAGGAGTAAAATAATGGAAAGTGTTACACTGGGAAAAACAGGCATCACCGTGAATAAAAACGGCTTTGGAGCGCTTCCCATCCAGCGTATCAGCGATGAGGAAGCGGTGCATCTGCTGCGTAAGGCTTATGAGAATGGAATTACTTTTTTTGATACGGCCCGTGCCTATTCGGACAGCGAACATAAGCTGGGGCTGGCGTTCCAGGGAATGTGGGATAAGGTGTATGTGGCATCTAAAACCGCGGCGGTAACCCCGGAGGATTTTTGGAAGGATCTGCAGACCTCCCTTACTACGCTGGGAAGGGATTATCTGGATCTGTATCAGTTCCATAATCCGTCCTTCTGCCCCAGACCGGGTGACGGGAGCGGCCTCTATGAATGCATGCTGGAAGCGAAGGAACAGGGGAAAATCAGGCATATCGGCATTACCAACCACCGTCTGGCAGTGGCGGAGGAAGCCATAGACAGCGGCCTGTATGAGACCCTGCAGTTCCCATTCAGCTATCTGTCCGCGCAGCAGGAACTGGATTTGGTAGAAAAATGCAGGAAGACAAATATGGGCTTTATTGCCATGAAGGCGCTTTCCGGCGGCCTGATTAATAATTCCGCCGCAGCATATGCCTATCTTGCCCAATTTGCCCATGTGCTTCCCATCTGGGGGGTACAGAGGGAAAGCGAGCTGGATGAATTCCTCAGTTATGTGGAGAATCCTCCGGCGCTCACCGAAGAACTGGAAGCGGTCATCAGCCATGACAGGCAGGAGCTTCAGGGTGAGTTTTGCCGCGGCTGCGGCTATTGCATGCCCTGTCCGGCAGGCATTGAAATCAATAACTGCGCGAGGATGTCCCTGATGATAAGAAGAGCGCCCTCCGCAGCCCAGCTGACGCCTGAGATGCAGGAAAAGATGCTGCAGATTGAAAACTGTCTGCACTGCGGGAAGTGTAAGAGCAAATGTCCGTACAATCTGGACACCCCTGCGCTGCTGGAACGCAACCTGAAGGATTATAAGGAAATTCTGGCGGGGAAGGCTATTTAGCGGCTGGCAGCAGCTACAGAAAAATGTAACTGCAAAGGTACTGAACAATTACAAAAATAAAGGCGGAATAAAGCTGCCGCAAATCCGGAGGACCAAAGTCCGATGCCGGATCTGCGGCAGTTTTTAATTGTATTTTGGTTTTCTGCATTTTATTAAGCGTTTTATCCTGCATTTGCTAAATGCCTCCTCCTGAATTACCAATAATTGCCAATGCAATTTCGCTAGTTTTATTTTACAATATTGAAAACGGTACACCCAATATATCTTTACGAAGCAGGCTGTCAAATTTATGGAGGAAGCCAAAAATGGATAAGAATAAAGCATTGGAACTGATATTAGCAAATGCCTGTTGTACACTGGAGGACAGCTGTCGATTATGTCCGTATTATGCGGATCCGCCGTCAAAAGAATGTGAGAACTTTTCCATGGAGGATCTGAGGAAAGCGGTGGAAGTGATTCAAGCACATAAGAAAAAATAACCTGTAACTGAAAAGCCGACAGTCTGCTTCCCTGCTAAGAAAGTATTAAGTTTTCCCATTACATATTGACCGTTTGAGTTCCTTTTCCTATAATTTACTCACACTTCCGGATGCTTTCCGTCATATTTTGCGAAAGGCGGCATTACAATAGTATTAGAAGATGAAACCGGCCTGCAGCGGCCGGATGCCGGATCTCTGCCGGGGGTGGCATGGACAGAAAATTGCAGGCGCAAGATGTAAAAACGTCCTGCAGAAGGAGAGACAGAACATGGAGGAAGAATCCGATACAGGACAAATCAGTACAGAAAAAGACAATTCCGTAAAAACAACAAAAGCACCGAAGAGGCATAACCTGCGCAGCAGAAAAAAGGGCAGGCTATGTTTTTTTATGTCTTTTTGCAGGAAAACGACAGGCTACATAAAAGGCCAGCCGCCGGGCAGAATCATTGCCATGGGCTTTGCACTGGTGATTCTGGCGGGCGCTTTGCTTCTGAAGCTTCCGGTATCCGTAAGGGAAGGGGCAGATGTCAGCTTCATTGATGCACTTTTTACATCTACCAGTGCGGTATGTGTTACCGGCCTGATTGCCGTGGATACAGCGGATCATTTTACGGTGTTCGGAAGGACGGTGGTGGCGTTGCTGATTCAGATTGGCGGCCTTGGAGTCACCTCCGTAGGGGTGGGCTTTATCCTTATGGCAGGCAAGCGGATTGGCCTGAAGGGCAGAAAGCTGGTCAGGGAAGCGATGAATGTGGACACATCAAAGGGAATGGTGCGGCTGGTAAAGAATGTGCTTCTCATGACACTTTGCTTTGAGGGCGCAGGAGCGGTTCTGAGCTTTGTCGTGTTTATCCGCGACTATCCGCCGTTGGAAGCACTGGGGATCAGTCTGTTTCATTCTGTAGCTGCCTTTAATAATTCCGGCTTCGATATATTGGGCGGGCTGCAAAACATGATTCCTTATCAGAGCAATGTGCTGCTGAACCTGACCACGAGCGGACTTATTATTTTCGGTGGGCTGGGATTCCTGGTAATTCTGGATGTGCTCAGGAGCCGTTCCTTTAAAAAGCTGTGCCTGCATTCCAAAATTGTAATCGTAATGAGCATTTTTTTGATTGCGGCGGGAACGTTGTCACTTAAGGCTACGGAAAATATTACATGGCTGGGCGCTTTTTTCCAAAGCGTATCCGCAAGGACGGCCGGCTTTTCCAGCTATCCAATCGGAAGCTTTACCGATGCGGGACTTTTTACCCTGATCATTCTGATGTTTATCGGGGCATCGCCCGGATCAACGGGCGGCGGCATTAAGACAAGTACGTTTTTTGTTTTAATACAGGCGGCCAGAAGCGCGGCGACCAATCAGTATGCAGGCGCTTTTAAACGTAAAATACCGGCCGATGTGATTTCCAAGGCTTTTATTATTACTTTTTTATCCGCTATTGTTGTGGGTACAGGAACCTTTATCATGTGTCTGCTGGAACCTGAATATACGTTTCTCCAGCTGGCGTTTGAAGTGACCTCCGCATTTGGGACCGTTGGCCTGTCAACAGGAATAACGCCGGATCTGGGAACAGCCGGGAAGCTGGTAATAATTCTTATCATGTTTATCGGAAGGCTGGGGCCGCTGACCATCGCATCCCTGTGGACCTTCAAACCTACGGCAAACGCCAGATTCACGGAAGAAGGCATTACCATCGGATAACGTAAAAACGGCTTTGTGCAATGAATGACGCCGCAGCGGCGGCGGGACAGAAAGGATGAAAATAATGAATAAGAAAAAAGGCACGGAAAATACGGTTTCTTATGGGGTAATAGGCCTGGGCAGGTTTGGTTCCGCACTTGCCAGGAGACTGGCGGAAGCAGGGGAAGAAGTGATCGTGGTGGACTGCAGTGAAAGCAAGGTGAAGGAGCTGCGCCAGTACACGGAAAACGCCTATGTGGCGGATGAACTGAGCAAAGAGGTCCTGGAAGAAATCGGGATCCAGAACTGTGATACTGTGATCGTGGGAATCGGTGAAAAAATAGACACCTGCATACTCACCACGCTGAATGTAGTGAATCTGGGTGTACCGCGGGTGATTGCCAAGGCGATTAGTTCAGATCAGGGCGAGGTACTGGAAAAAATAGGGGCGGAGGTCGTTTACCCGGAACGTGACATGGCCCTCCGGCTGGCAAGGAGGCTGCTGACCGGAAGCGTACTTGATAATATATCCCTGAACAATAACGTGGAGATCGCAGAGGTGCGCCTGACGGAAAAATCTGCGGGACGCAGTGTATTGGAAATGGATTTGCGGCGAAGCTTTGGTTTAAATATCATTGCTTTGGAGCATAATGGAAAAACAGACACGGAAGTCGATCCGGCTTACATTTTCAAAGGGGATGAAATATTGGTGGTCATTGGAAAAAAAGAAAATATCACGCGGTTTGAAAAAGAAAAATAGATTGGAGGAACAGAATGCAGGGTAGCCAGGAAAATATGATAACTACGGTGATTAAGGGGATTTGTGTGGGAGGGACCATGCTTGTGCCCGGCTGCAGCGGCGGAAGCATGGCGATGATTCTGGGGATTTATGACAGGCTGGTTTCATCGGTCAGCTCCTTTATGAAGCATAAAAAGGAAAGTCTCTGCTTTCTTGCCCTCTTTTGCGTCGGCGGCGGGATGGGGATGGTCCTTTTCGCAAAACCTCTCCTGAGCCTGATGGAACGGTTTGAGATGCCCATGCTTTATTTTTTTATAGGGGCCGTGGGAGGCAGCGTTCCTATGATACTGAAAAAAGCGCAGTGGGAACGGAAAGGGTTGGGGAAAATCCTGTTTTTTCTGTTGGGAGCCGGCGTGGTGGGGCTGTTTGCCCTGTTGCCGTCTGACACGTTTCAGGCGGATATGAATGCAGGCCTTACTTCCTATCTGATGCTCATACTTGCCGGCGTCATTGCGGCGGTGGCCCTTGTCCTTCCGGGCATCAGCGTTTCCTATATGCTGCTTCTGATGGGAATGTATGACACGGTCATGAAAGCGATCACGCAGCTGCATCTGCCGTACCTGATTCCGGTAGGGCTGGGGCTGGCCATTGGGGTTATCGTTTCCACCAGGCTGCTTGAAAGTGCCATGGCAAGATTCCCGGGACCTGCTTATCTTTGTATTCTCGGCTTCATGGCGGCCTCTATGGCACAGGTGTTTCCCGGCCTGCCGGGAGGAAGGGAATGGCTGACCTGCCTTCTGATGCTGGCGGCAGGCTTTTTAATTATTTATTTCATTTCGGAAAAGGAAATCAGGGGTTCTGTGCAGACTGCTTCCCGCTGAGGCCGCTGCTGTAATGCAGCTTGTAATCCTCCGTAATAAAAACAGCTTCCGTATCAGGAAGGGATTCTATCAGCGCCATTCCTTCCTCCGGCCCCAGGACAAAGGCAGTGGTGCTAAGCGCGTCGCCCTCCATGGAAGAGGAGGACAGGATGGTGACGCCCAGCAGCCCGTTTTCCACAGGATAGCCGGTAAAGGGATCCAGAAGATGATGGTAGCGTTTACCGTCCTTTTCAAAATACCTTTCATAAACACCGGAGGAAACCAGGGAGCGATCTGATAGGGAAAGGGTGGTCAGCGCTGTATTCTGCGTATCGAAGGGGTTGCGCACGCCGATTTCAAAGGGAGAGCCGTCCGGTTTGCTGCCTACGGCCAGAATGTTGCCGCCAAGATTGATCAGGGCGCTTTCCACCCCCTTTTCCAACAGACTTTCCTTTAAGCGATCCGCGATAAATCCCTTTGCAATGAACCCCAGATCCACCTGGGTCTGCGGATCGGTTAACGTGACTGTATTTCCGTCGATGCGGATATTTTTATAATTAATATGAGGAAGAAGAGCCAGGATATCGGCAGCCGCCGGTATCTTTTTTTGTGCGTTTTTGTCCGCGGCCTGACCGGTAAAATTCCACAAATCCATCAGAGGGGCAACGGTGGGATCGATTCTGCCTCCGCTTAATTCGGCATATTTGCAGGCCTGTCCCAGGAGGTAAGCCGTATCCTCAGATACCGTGACGGGAACGCCGCCGCTGTGGTTAAGGCGGTAGATATCGCTGCCCTGAAGCGTTCGGCTCAGCTTTTTTTCATAATCATCACACAGCAGCAGACAGTCCTTAAGTACCCGGGCATCTTTGCTTCGGTAAACCGTTATCGTAATGACCGTATTGAAATAAAAACCGGATTCTGAATAAGGAACGCTTTCCCGGCCGCATCCGTTTAAGAAAATGCCTGAAAGCAGAAAAACAAGTAAAAGAGCAGAAATTATTTTATTATGACGAAATATGCGATGCTTCATGAAGAACCTCTTTTTCTTCCGGAATAATTAATGGATGTCCCGGAAATGCCGTAAATACGGCTTTTTCTTTATGCCGATCATTATAACATGTTTTCCTAAGCGGGACAAATCCTTTCCGGGTTTGAAAACTTGTCTTAAAACAGATATATTTTGCGTACCTGCTGTATAAAATATGAATATAGTATTGAATAAGTATTACAAAATGATTACGTTTCAGGCTAAAACAGCAGAAAGGTATGGTGTATTCATAGATGCAATATAAAAAATACGGGCTGGTTTTATTATTGTCCAATTTGCTTGTGGTTACAGCATGGCTGTGTGTGCGCGGTGTGGAGATAAATACCATTGCCTCCAGGCAGGCCTTCAGGGCGTCTGTTATGGAAGATATCGCCGACTTTCAGGAGACAAGCGTCAGTACTGTGGTGCAGGCGGCTTCCTCGGATCAGCGGGTTATCCATTGCGGCGTTCTGGAGAAAAAGCCGGTTTACCAGTTAAACGATGCGGATTATGAAGCGCTTTTGAAAATTGTGGAGGCGGAGGCCGGCGGTGAAGATGAGAACGGCAAGCTTCTTGTTGCCAACGTTGTTTTAAACAGGGTAAACAGCAATATTTTCCCCGACACGGTGACCGGAGTGGTCTATCAGAAGGAGTTCGGTGTCTGCCAGTTTTCCCCGGTCAGCGACGGCAGAATCAACAGGGTGAGGGTGAGCGAGGAAACCCGGCGTGCCGTGGAACGAGCTGTTTACGGGGAAGATATCTCCCAGGGCGCATTGTATTTTGTCGCGCGTCGTGCCGTGGCGCCGGATCGGATGCAGTGGTTTGATAATCACCTGACATGGCTGTTTGCTTATGGCGGGCATGAATTTTTTGGAAGCTGAGGCGGAAATTGGGATGTAATGGACTGCGTCCGCAAAATATGAGGTTTTTCTAAAAAAATAAGATAAATATTTCCTTTTAAATTGAAATCGTATATAATTATAACCGTTATGTATGCCGTTTGAGGTCAAAAAAGTGCCATTGGAGGACAAAGGAATCTTTTTCCAGAATAAGCAGGTATAATGAATGCGAAACCAGATAGGGGGGCAGAGGATTTGTTGAAAATAGCTTTGGTTGATGACAATACCGACTTTCTTCTGCTTCTGCGTAAAAAAGTGCACACGTTCTTTGATGGCAAAAATGTTTTGTGCGAGGTCAGACTTTTCCCTAACCCGGAGGTTTTTTATTTTGATCTGGAAGAAGGATTTCAATATGATATCTGTTTTCTGGACATCGAAATGCCACAAATGAACGGCCTGGAACTTGCGCGAAAAATCCGGGAAGCTGCACAGGCGACTTATCTGATTTTCATTACCTCATATCTACAATATGCCGTGGAAGGGTATGAGGTAAAAGCTTTTTCCTATATCCCAAAGAATCTCCTGGAAGAGAAGCTGGAGGCGACTCTTCTGGGGATTTTGGGGGAAATGCAAAAGAAAGTAGAAAAATATTATTTTGTTGAAACTAATTCCCGATTTGAACGGATAGAGTATCAGGAAATAATATATGTTTACAAAAATAATAAAAATGCAGTTTTCGTCTTAATTGACAGGGAAGTTCCGGTACGCAAGTCACTCCAGGAGGTCTACATACAGCTGGATTCCAGCGAGTTCCTTTGTGTGGAGCGAGGTTATATCGTTAATATCAAGCATATTGTAAAGCTCGAAAATAAAGAGATTACGCTCAGAAACGGAAAGCGGCTTCAGATTGGCAGAACACATATGAAAGAGGTAAAAGAGGCTATCCATTATTTTTGGAGGGATAGGATGTGATTTGGCTGAGAGTTGCGCAGGGTGTGCTTTGTGCCGTGGAGATTTGCGGGCTATATTATTTACTTCAGGTGTTCTTTGATAAGAGGAGCAATAAAGCCTGGAGTAATATTTTGTGGTTTTTGTCGGGAGTTTTACTTTGGGGGATAACTGTAATACAGCGTGATGGGACATCGATGTATTCTCGGTATTATATGATGTTTTGTATAGTACTGTCACTTGTTAATGCAGAGTTGTTCTTTAGAATAAGATTTTTTAAAGCAGTTTTAATTACAGTACTTTATTTTGAAACTGTTTATTTTATTGATATTCTTTTGGGATATTTTGGACAAACACTCTTTTTTAGTGATAATTTTATTGATAAAGTTCAATTTTGTGTTAGTATTGAAAGAGTGATAATAATGCTAATGAGTAGAATTATACTATTGGCAATTCTTGCTTTCATATTAAAGAGACGAAATGTTATAAGGAAGATTTTCCCTAAATATCAACTAATATTTGGAGGCTTTGTATTTATTGAATATTTAGGATTATTTTCCTGTGAGAGAGTTTTTTATCCTACAGTGCGAAACGATGGAAGAACAGACATAGTTTTTGCCCTATTTCCGTTACTAATTGCTATTATTCTGATTTTTATTGTTATATATATTATATATACAGAAAAGATGAATGAGATAAATTTAGTATTTAGTAAGAATTCAATGTTAGAAAAGAATTATCAGGATATGTTTTTACTATATCAAAAACGAGATAGAATTTATCATGATATGAAAAATCATTTGGCTGTTCTGTCATTATTGATTGCGGATAAAGATTTGGAAAGAGCTGAAGAATATATAAGTGAAATTATTACACCTATAGTAGAGGTTGAACATAAGAAATTTACAAATAATCGTATTGTAGATATTATTTTGAATGATAAATTAGAAAAAGCAAGTAATTATGATATCTTACTTGAGATCAAAACAGATTGTTTGGCTGAAACTGAAATACAGGATATTGATTGGTGCTCTATTCTTGCCAATTTATTAGATAACGCCATTGAAGCATGTATTAAAGTAGAAGCAGGTCCTAAATGGATTAATGTAAATATTAGCCAAAATGATTGTGCTATATTTATAAAAATTTCGAATACATATAATGGTAAGTTAACAGTATTAGGCGGTAAACTTTATAGTAGGAAAACTGATGATGGCTTACATGGTTTAGGTATTGAAAGTGTTCAATATGCCGTAGAGAAATACAATGGGGTATTGGAATACGATTGGAAAGAGGATATATTTATAGTTAATATATCATTATTTAGTTAAGGAGGAGAAGAAAATGGAGAAAAACAGAGAAATGTTTATGGAGAATGCAGGTGATATTTTCTTTGAAATGAAAGAAAATGAGCTTGAAGCAAATGGTGTTGAAGCGCCTCTTGTTACTAATTCTACTGGCTTTCTTTCAATCTACTGCTGTTAGATGAGATAGAAGGGCAAGATGCTATGGCATCTTGCCTTTTTTCTCGTAAAAACTAGCGATTGATTTATGACACTTAAGGAAATTTTATGAAAGAATATTTTAAAAATAACATTTTATCCTCAAAAGATTATGAGCAGGCTTTATCATTTACTTTTGGGACTTTTTATATTCCCTTTCTAAACGAGACAAAGTATGAATATTTGCAGGCCGTTTATAACATGAATAAATGTGAAAATCCAGACACTCTTTTCTGTCCGGGAATGCCCGAGCTAATCTTATCCCGTCTCCACGCCGTCTGCGTCCGCACCCTCATAGTAGAAATGAGCATGTACAAAGCCGCCGGAAAGCTGGAAGGAGGCAGCAGCAGTGAAGAATATCAGTTTTTTAATGAACAGATTCTTGGCAGAAAGGAACTGCGGGAAGAGCTTTTTGAAGTATATCCCCTTCTGGCGGAAAATATCAGAAGGACCATCAGCCAATCCGCGGCTTTTCTAAGCGAAATGCGAAACCGTCTGGAAGCAGATCGGAAGGAAATTGAAAAAAACATACTTCACGGCAGACCCATGGGAAATATCACAGGGATTCAAGACATGGCGGCGGATTGCCACTGTAATGGGAAATGTGTGTTAAAAATAGAAACGGATCAGGGTGATACTTTCCTGTATAAACCCAGGAATGGCCAAACGGAAAAGGCATTTCTCAATCTGCTGAATTATTTTTATGAAGGAATGCAACTGGACGGTTTTACCTATGGTATGGTTCTGCGGGAGGAATATGCCTGGATCGAATGGGTTTCCCCACAGGAGTGTACGCAGCTGTCTCAGACAGAACGGTATTTCAGGCGTCTGGGCGTTTGTGTTTTTCTAAGCTTTTTACTGGGGACCGGAGATCTGCACTATGAGAACATGATAGCTCATGGAGAATATCCGGTTCCTGTGGATACGGAGGTGCTTTGCACAACAGCCGGAGGGAAAAAGGAGCCTGCAGAGAATTATTCCGCGGAAAGTTATTCCGTACTGTACAGCGGAATCCTTCCTGACCCGGCGAGGCAGACGCATGTAAATGTGCTGAATGCGGGGGAAGGTCAAAAAGCGGCAATAAAAGTGGCCAGGGTGATCAATGACAAAACCTCCGATATGAAAATCGCATATGAAAATCCACAGATGCCCGCAGGAAAAAATCAGGTGGTGCTGAGTGGAAACAAAATATCCCCGACTGCCTATAAATCTGCCATTATTTCAGGATTTCGGGAAGCCGGCCTGATGTTTTTGAAAGATAAAAACAAAATGGTTCAGAAAATTATGGAGGAAATCCGGGACTGCAGAGTTCGTGTGCTCCTGGACAATACGCAGAGATATGCCACTCTTTTATCCGGCAGCAGCCATCCCATGGTTTTGCAGAAGGAAGAGAACCAAAGGAAGCTTTTTGAGAACCTGTATGCAGGAAAGACGGCGCTGACCGGGGCGGAAAAGAAGGCAGTGGAATATGGGATCCGGGATTTGCAGGAGGGCGATATTCCTTATTATTTTACAAGGCCTGACAGCTGCGCCCTTTTTGCCTCAGGAGGAGAGGAAATACCGGACTATTTTCCCCTGTCCTTCATAGATTGTCTTAAAAACAGAGCGGACAGGTTGTGCACGAAAGAGCTTGTCAGGCAGGAACAAATCATCGGGCTGTCGATGGATTTGTCAGGCTATGACAAAACGGACTTCATCAATTCTTATGTCTCCCTCCCGGTGCAGATAGTGCCTGGTAGGGACAGGGAGCGAAGGTTTTATGAAAAAGCATTGGAAATAGCGGAGCAGATTGGGCAGGCTGCCCTATGGGACGAAAAAAGAGAGCATGTGAACTGGATAGAACCGGTTCTGGCAGGTGTGAAGGAAGAAGGAATCCGGCTTTCGCAGGGGGATTATTATCTCTATAACGGAACCGCAGGAATTGCCGTATTTCTTCATGCGGTTAATAAAGCAAGCGGAAAACAGGAAGAACTGTGCCGGGCGGTGCGAAATACTCTTTTTCATTATACAAACCGCTGCCTGGAGGACAGAAGGAACCTGGCGTCGGAGAGTACGGGCGCTTTCTGCGGAGAAGCTTCCATATGTTATGCATATCAGGCAATGTATCGGATAACAGGAGAAATGGTTTTTCTGGAATATGCTGAAAAACACAGCCAGTTGCTGCCGGAGCTGATAGAGAAGGATACCGTTTACGATCTGGTATATGGAAATGCCGGAGCGGTCCTGATTCTGTGCAGCATGTATGAGCTTACCTCTTCGGAAGCGTATCTGCGGCTTGCCCGCAGGGCCGCGGATATCCTCGCTGCCAATGTCAAAAAGCAGGAAAAAGGGGGCGGCTGGCCTAACCGGGCATCCCAGGCTGCACTGGCCGGAATGTCCCACGGCGGCAGCGGTTTTCTGCCGGGGCTGGCAAAACTTGACTATCTGCTGAAAAGTACGGAATATGAACCTGTCCTGTCGGAAGCTCTCGCCTATGAACGCAGCCTTTACAGTGAAAAATGGCATAACTGGGCGGATCTGCGCCAGGAAGAGGGCGAAGGGCGCTGGCAGGCGGGAGCCTGGTGCCATGGCTTCGGCGGTATTGCCGCGGCACGGCTTGCCTGTCTGCCCTACGTGGACGGGAAGCTGAAGAAAGTGATGGAAGAGGACTTACGACTGGCGGAGCATGGCTTTCTGGCGCTTCGAAGAAGAAAAGGGATGTGTTTATGCCATGGAAATATGGGAATGCTTCTCCTTCTTGAGCGTTATGGGAAAACGTTTCCGTCAGAACAGCTTGCGCTGGTGAAGAATGCTCTTTCCGGGGCAGCTTTGGAGGAACTGGAGAAGGGGCGTCTTATGCCTCAGGAAAAATACGCCAGGGGCTTAATGAGCGGCATGTCCGGCATTGGCTATGCCTGCCTGAAGCTGGCCGGATTTACAACGCTTCCGGATATTCTGGTGTGTGGAATCTGAATCGTGAAAAACAAAACCGGGGAAATGTCTTTCTGAGAAATACAAAAGTGTGTCAGAAACGGATTGCATCAGGAAAGAATGTATGTTATACTGATGAACTGACAGGGGAACGGCACGATGGAAACCTGTCCGGATGTATACAGGAAATGCACAGGCTGTAAATCATATGAGAAAGTGAGCCTGCCCCGGCAGGCGGTGAGGAGATTGTGAAATGGAAATCTTATACAGGAGTACCAGAAGTAACGCGTCAGTAAGCGCTTCCCAGGCAATTCTGAAGGGACTTTCAGAGGACGGGGGCCTTTTCGTACCGGAGAGAATCCCCCAATTGGATAAGTCGCTGGAAGAACTGGGCAGTATGACTTACGGAGAAGTGGCTTATGAGGTTATGAAGCTTTTTCTCACTGATTTTACGGAGGAAGAGCTGAAGAAGTGTATTGCCAATGCCTATGACAGCAAATTTGACACGGAAGTGATTGCGCCCATGGCGGAAGCGGACGGTGCTTATTATCTGGAGCTTTTCCATGGAAAAACCATTGCTTTTAAGGACATGGCGCTATCCATCCTTCCTCATCTGATGATTACGGCGGCAGCGAAGAATAAAGCGGATAAGGAAATTGTCATTCTTACGGCAACCTCCGGGGATACCGGGAAGGCGGCCCTGGCGGGCTTTGCGGATGTGCCGGGAACGAAAATCATTGTTTTTTACCCCAAGAACGGCGTCAGCCCGATCCAGGAGAAGCAGATGGTTACCCAGAAAGGGGCCAATACCCATGTGGTGGGTATTCATGGCAATTTTGACGATGCCCAGACCGGTGTAAAGAAGCTCTTTTCCGATAAAGAACTGGAAAAAGAGATGGCGGCTGGGGGATATCAGTTTTCCTCCGCGAACTCCATTAACATAGGACGCCTGGTTCCCCAGATTGTTTATTACGTATATGCGTATGTGCAGCTGCTGGCGGAAGGCAAGCTTGCAAAGGGTGAGAAAATCAACGTGACGGTTCCTACCGGTAATTTCGGCAATATTCTGGCGGCGTTTTACGCGAAGAATATGGGGCTTCCCATCAATAAGCTGATTTGCGCCTCCAATGAGAACAAGGTGCTTTACGACTTCTTTTCCACAGGGGAATATGATCGCAACCGTGAATTCGTGCTGACCAGTTCTCCTTCCATGGATATTCTGATCTCCAGCAATCTGGAGCGCCTGATATACCGCATTGCCGGAAATGATCCGGAAAAGACGGCAGATTTGATGAAAGCGCTGGGCGGTGACGGAAAATATGAAATCACGCCGGAAATGAAAGCGCAGCTGGGTGATTTTTATGGCAATTATGCAAAAGAGGAGGAAGGATTCGCAAAGATCAGGGCTCTTTATGAGGATACGGGCTATGTGATTGATACCCATACCGCAGTGGCGGCCGCTGTTTATGACAAGTATAAAGAAGCGACAGGGGATAAGGATACCGTAACGGTCATCGCTTCCACAGCCAGTCCCTTTAAATTCACAAGAAGCGTGCTGCAGGCCATTGATCCCAAATATGCGGATGCTTCCTGGGGAGATTTTGAGCTGGTTGACGAGTTGGCCCGCATTGCCAATGTGGAGATCCCTGCGGCAATCGAAGAGATCCGGACAGCTCCTGTACTGCATGATACCGTATGTGAAAAAGACGGCATGAAGGATGTTGTAAAGAGCTTCCTCGGGCTATAAAGAAATAATAACCTGAACTGAACGGTTTTTTATTGCACAAAAAAACAGGCCGGCGTTGTGTGCCGGCCTGTTTATTATTTTCTGTCCCTGAGACTGATATAATCTTTGTCCGTACAAATGGTTTTGTAAGCGGGACGGATGATTTTGCCGTTGTTGGCAAGCTCTTCCATGCGGTGTGCGCTCCAGCCCACCATACGTGCGATGGCGAATATCGGAGTATACAGCTCAGTGGGAAGGCCGAGCATGTTGTAAACGAAGCCGGAATAGAAGTCTACGTTTACGCTGACGCCCTTGTACATCTGTCTTTCCCCGGAAATAACGCTGGGGGCGAGCTTTTCCACCAGATTGTAAAGTTCAAATTCCTTATGAAGCCCTTTTTCTTCCGAAAGCTTTTCCACGAACGTCTTCAGAATAACAGCTCTCGGATCCGATTTGGAATAAACTGCATGACCAACGCCGTAAATCAGTCCTGCGTGGTCGAATGCGTCCTTGCTCAGCAGGCGTTCCAGATAACGGGAAACCTCTTCTTCGTCCGCCCAGTCCTTTACTTCCTTCTTCATATCCTCAAACATCTGCATTACCTTGATGTTCGCACCGCCGTGACGGGGACCCTTCAGGGAGCCGATGGCAGCAGCCATTACGGAATAGGTATCCGTCAGGGAGGAGGTTACAACATGGGTTGTAAAGGAGGAGTTATTGCCGCCGCCGTGCTCCATGTGCAGAATCATACAGATATCAAGGATTCTGGCTTCCAGTGGGGTATAAGAGCTGTCGGGACGCAGGATATGGAGGATATTTTCCGCCATGGACCCTTCGGTCATCGGCTGATGAATGAAGAGACTGTTGCCGTCATGATAATGGCTGTAAGCCTGGTATCCGTAGATGGATAGCATCGGGCAGAGACTGATAAGCTGTAAGCACTGTCTGAGTACATTGGGAAGGGAAACATCATCCGCCCTGTCATCATAGGAGTAGAGCGTCAGGATGCTTCTGGCAAGCGTGTTCATCATATCCTTGCTGGGGGCCTTCATAATGATGTCCCTCACAAAGCTTGTGGGGAGGCTTCTGTAATAAATAAGCAGCTTTTCAAATTCGGCAAGCTCTTCCCTGGTGGGCAGCTTGTTGAAAAGCAGCAGATATGTAACCTCTTCAAAACCGAACCTGTGATCCTTGTGAAAACCTTCAACCAGATCGTTAACCTCATAGCCTCTGTAAAAAAGGTGACCGTCGCAGGGGACCGATTTACCATCCACCATCTTTGTAGCGCGTACATCGGAAATATTCGTTAGTCCGGCAAGCACGCCTTTTCCGTTCAGGTCTCGAAGTCCTCTTTTGACATCGTATTTGGTGTAAAGCTCGGTATCGATGACACCTGCTTCTTTGCTTAATTCAGCCAATCGTACGATTTCGGGAGTAACATCAGAATAGCTGTTGTGTTCTTCCATTCAATCAACCACCTTTCCTCATAATATTATTGTCTGCTTTGCTTTTCATCCGGCCATTTTTAGTTTGACACGTTAAAAAAGAAAAGTAGATAATTAACATAATAACATGGATGAGAATTTGAAACAAGAAAAAATGTATTTATTTAGAAACATTTAACATTTCGTTCACGATTCGGGATAGCTTTTTTGTGCGTATTGTATTACAATATTAAGCGGTATTGTGGTATTGTCCGGCTTTCCCCAGGAAGGCTCTTTTGTTATGGACCTCCGGTGCCATAGTGAAAGGAACAGCCCGGGGAGAACCGGACGGTAACGCAGTAGCACTAATATAGGAAGGAAGGTGTTGAAGGAAATGGATAAAAAAGAAATATTAAGACATATTGACCACACCCTTTTGAAGCCCTATGCCGTATGGGAGGACATTGAAAAGCTGTGCCGGGAAGCTGTGGAATATGGAACGGCATCCGTATGCATTCCTCCCTGCTATGTGGGCAGGGTGCATGATAAGTTCGAAACGCTTAATATCTGCACGGTAGTCGGTTTCCCTCTGGGCTACAGCGTGACCGCAGCGAAGGCGGCGGAAGTGGAACAGGCGGTCAGAGACGGCGCCAACGAAATAGATATGGTAGTGAATATCAGCGATGTTAAGAATCATCAGTACGGCAAGGTGGAAGCGGAAATCCGCATGCTGAAGGAGGCCTGCCAGGGCCGTGTAATGAAGGTGATTATAGAAACCTGCTTCCTGACGGAGGAAGAGAAGATTGCCATGTGCCAGGCGGTTACCAAGGCCGGGGCGGATTATATCAAGACCTCCACAGGCTTTGGCACGGGAGGGGCTACCCTGGAGGATGTTAAGCTTTTCAAAGAGCATATCGGCCCCGGCGTAAAAATCAAGGCGGCCGGCGGCGTGAAAACCAGAGAGGATCTGGAGATGTTTCTGGAGGCGGGCTGCGACAGAATCGGAACCTCCTCCGCAGTGGGGCTTCTCAAGGGAGAGGCCGCAAAGGATTATTAATGCCGTCAGGCAGAAGCTTTAGCAGACAGTCAACAATACCGGGTCCGGTTCCCGGCGGGAAAAGGAGAAAAAGTTATGAATCAGGTAATACAGGAGCGTATTGCTGCGCTCAGGAAGGTGATGGAAAGGGAAGGCGTGGACTATTACATGGTGCCTACGGCCGACTTCCATAATTCCGAATATGTGGATCAGTATTTTAAAATGAGAGAATATCTTTCCGGCTTCACAGGATCCAACGGGACCCTGGTGGTCAGCGCCGGGGAAGCGGGACTGTGGACGGACGGACGCTATTTTATCCAAGCGGAAAACGAACTGAAGGGAACAGGCATCCGGCTGTTCAGGATGCTGGACGAGGGCGTGCCTACCATTCAGGAATATCTGCAGGCGAATATGAAGGAAGGCCAGACGCTGGGCTTTGACGGCAGAGTGGTGGATACCGCTTTCGGCTGCAGGCTGGAGAAGGCGCTTTCTGATAAGAAAATTATTTTTGCCTATGATAAGGATCTGGCGGATGAGGTATGGGCGGACAGGCCCGGGCTGCCAAGCCACCCGGTCATAGTTCTTGAGGAAGCCATCTGCGGAAGGACTGCAGGGGAAAAAATGGCAGAGGTCCGCAGCGCCATGGAAAAAGAAGGAACCGATGCGTTCCTGTTAAGCAAGCTGGACGATATCATGTGGCTGTTCAATATCCGCGGAGGGGACGTGGAGTGCAATCCGGTGGCTCTTTCCTATGCTTATCTGACGGCAAAGGAATGTTTCCTTTTCATCCAGGAGACGGAGGTGACGGACGCGCTCAGGGAGCATGCTGCCAAGTATGGCATCGTCCTGAAAAAATATGATGAAACAGCGGACTTCCTGAAGAACAGGACGGAAAAGGAATGTGTTCTCTATGACGGACGCAATACCAGCTATGCCCTTTACCGCACCCTTACGGAAAAAGGGGAGTGCAGGGATGCAAAGAATCCCACGGAGCTGATGAAGGCTGTGAAAAACGAAGTGGAGCTTGCCCATATGGAGGAAGTATACCTCAAGGACAGCGCGGCAGTGTGCAGGTTTATTTACTGGCTGAAGAAAAATGTGGGCAAAATGAAGATTACCGAGGTAACAGCGGCGGATTATCTGGATCATCTCAGAAGCGAAATCGACGGTTATCTGGATCTGTCCTTCCCCACCATCGCAGGCTACAAAGAAAATGCGGCCATGATGCATTATGAAGCCACTTCCGACAACTGCAAGGAGCTGGAAGCGGAAGGAATGCTGCTGGTGGATTCAGGCGGACAGTATCTGGGAGGCACCACGGATGTGACCAGAACCATTGTGCTTGGCCCCGTATCAGAGGAGATCAGGGAACATTTTACGGCTGTGGCTGTGGGGATGCTGCAGCTGACCAACGCCAGGTTCCTGTATGGCTGTACGGGAAGAAACCTGGATATTCTGGCCAGGCAGCCCATGTGGGACAGAAATATCGATTATAAATGCGGCACCGGCCACGGCGTAGGCTACATTCTGAACGTGCACGAAGGACCGCAGGGAATCCGCTGGCGTTTTACGGAAGGACAGAGCGAGTCAGTGATCGAGGCGGGCATGGACGTAACCAATGAACCCGGCGTATATATAGAAGGAAGCCACGGAATCCGTACGGAGAATGTGATGGTTGCCCGCAATGGCGTGAAGAACGGGGATGGACAGTTCATGTATTTTGATACCCTTACCTATGTGCCCATTGACCTGGAAGGCATCAATCCTTCCCTGATGGAGCCGGGACAGATCCGGATGCTTAACGAATACCACAAAGCTGTTTATGAGAAGATTTCTCCTTTGCTTACGGAAGAAGAGAGGATCTGGCTGAAGGAAGAGACAAGGGAAATATAAAAATATTCTTAAATCGCTAAATTAGAATTAGAAAATCTTGACTTTTAAACCCTGCTTTGAGATAATAATACAGGTGTGCAGGCACGATTACGGCGGTTACGCTGTGAAAAGGCCGCGCCGGTGCGGTTTTCACTGCCGCATTGGTGAAAAGATGCGCATTGCAAGGCGTGAAGCCGTGGATTTGCAACAGAAACGGCTCTTCGGACAAGCCTAAACAGCTGCTGCCTCGAGGGGGAAAGGCTGCAATCACGCGGTACATAATACACACAAATAAAGGAGGACGTACTAATGTCAACAAAAGCGTATTATCCAATTTCCGAAATCGGCGCTGGTAAGACAGGTTTTTCCAAAACCAGATCTATCATTGAAGCTGCATTTTACGGAAATAATGTAGTTAAGATCAACACTCTGAAAGAGGCTTATGATCTTGCTAAGAATTCTCCTGGTACTGTTGTAACAGATATGCCTATTTACAGAGGCGATGAAATCGGACTTGAGAGAGATTCCAAGGTTCTTCTGTTCAACGACGGCGCAGTTACGGGCCGTTATGCAGGAGCACGCCGTATCAAAGGCGAACCTGGTGTAGATGCCGCAAAGCTTGACAAGGTAGTTATGGATGCTGTTTATGAGACACGTTGGAAAACAATGTATCATGCAGAAGTATACATCGGCCTTGATCCTGAATTTATGGTTAAAGCTCATCTGCTCATTCCGGAAGGCGAAGAGAACATCATGTACTCCTGGATGCTGAACTTCCAGTATATGTCTGATGAGTATGTAAGAATGTACAAGAATTCCAAACCTGTTGGAGACGGCAAAGAAGCTGATGTTTATATCTTCTCCGATCCTCAGTGGGCACCCACCAACCATCCGGATGTTGATTACAGCTGCTTAAGCGATCCTCTGACACTGTGCTACTTCGATACCAACGAAAACTGCGCAGCTATCCTTGGTATGAAATACTTCGGAGAGCACAAGAAGGGTACTCTGACAATGGCATGGGCTATTGCCAACAGAAACGGATATGCTTCCTGCCACGGTGGACAGAAGGAATATACTCTTGCTGACGGCAGAAAATATGTTGCTTCCGTATATGGTCTGTCAGGATCCGGAAAGTCTACTCTGACACATGCAAAGCATGGCGGAAAGTATGACATCAAGGTTCTTCATGATGACGCTTTCATCATCAATACAGATACCTGTGCTTCCATCGCTCTGGAGCCTTCTTATTTCGATAAGACCGCAGATTATCCTACAGGATGTGAAGATAACAAATACTTATTAACAGCTCAGAACTGCTCCGCAACTCTGGATGAGGACGGAAAAGTACAGCTGGTAACCGAAGATATCAGAAATGGTAACGGACGTGCTATCAAATCCAAATTATGGTCTCCTAACCGTGTAGATAAGCTTGACGCTCCCGTTAACGCTATCTTCTGGATTATGAAAGACCCTACCATTCCTCCGGTAGTTAAACTGAAAGGATCCGCTCTTGCATCTGTAATGGGCGCAACCCTTGCTACCAAGACATCTTCCGCAGAACGTGTTGCAGCAGGAACCGACCTGAACGCTCTTCGTATCGTTCCTTACGCTAACCCTTTCAGAACCTATCCTCTGGCTAACGACTATGAGAAGTTCAAAAAGCTGGTTGAAGAGAAGAACGTAGACTGCTACATCATCAACACAGGCGATTTCATGGGCAAGAAGGTTAAACCTGCCGATACTCTTGGAATCCTTGAGACCATCGTTGAAGAAAAAGCAGAATTCAAGCCTTGGGGACCTTTCTCCGATATCGAAATTATGGATTGGGAAGGCTTTGTGCCTGACCTGAAGGATCCTGAATATGTTGGCCAGTTAAAGGCTCGTATGCAGGACCGTGTAAATGCGGTAGAAGGTTTCGCAACCAAGAAAGACGGCTACGACAAGCTTCCTGACGAAGCACTCGCAGCGCTGAAGAAGGTTGTTGACGAAGCTAACACTCTGTAATTTTTAAAGAAGTGGAAGGGAAGGGCTAGTAACTGTTCAGACCTGTCTGAACAGTTACAAGGGTGGTTTACAGCCTTTCCTTTCCTTTTTTTTCTGTTGTATTTTCAGTACGATCAGGATATAATATAACTAACCTGAAATGTTCGATAACTCTTGTTGTTTTGAACCTACATTTACTTTAAACGGGACTCCTACATTGCCGCGTGGATGTCAGGCCCTCATTGCGCAGGGGAAGGCAGAAGCGCCGGTTGCGGTAACCCACCTAGCAGATAGCTAGGAGTCAAAAGACAAGAGCCGGCATTTTGGGGGACACAAAAGATAAGAGCAGCCTTCAATGGCTGCTTTTTTCAATCATTGAAACTTTCTGTACTGTTGAATATAAGGGGAGTTTATGGAAAGAGGCGGACGGGAAAGAGACAGCAGACAAAATCATCCTGCACGGTCTGCAAGGCGAAAGAGCACCATGCAGACACCGGGGCATAACCGGTATCTGGATGAAAAAAGAGACGCGCAGAGAAGGGAAGCGGAACGCAGGGCGGAAAAACGTCTGGCTGCCATAAACCGCGCCGGAAAACAGCAGAATCACAGACAGTCCCGGGGCAGGAGCTATGGTTTTGCCGGAAGAATTGGCCTGAAGGAAAACGCTGGCCTAAACAAAAGGGCGGGCCTGAATGGAAGAAATGGTACATACGGGGGAAATCCTCCGGGCGGAAGATGGATGAAGCTGACTGTGATTGTGCTGGGGGCTGCGCTGCTGTTTTTGCTGCTGATTCGGGCAATTGTGGAGATTACGGTGCCGCGTGCCGAAGGAGAATATCTGTCGCTCCAGGAGGCTGGTAATATGACCTGGCTGTTGGCGGATACTGCAGGGATCACGGACAGTAACGCATATGCATCGATTTTTGCCCGGGAGGCGTCTTCGGACAGTGACGGGATGCTGACCTTTTCCCAGTGGAAGCAGATTACAGAGCTGTTTCCGGATTGCGCTTTTGAGCTTCCCGGAGGCTACCGGAAAAAGGAGAAGGTACTGCAGGAGGACTGGTACCGTTTCTTTGATGAAGCCAGGAGGGTGTATGACCAGGAGGGGCGAATCCACGATATGGATTTGACACCCATTGGTTTTGGCGCTTCCGTTACGGACGCGGACGGCAGGGCGCTGGAAGAAAATGCTCTGATATCTGCAGAAAGCGCATATACTTATATGAGTGAACGGATCAGGGATTGTCTGTTTTTGCCGATAGTAGCGGTGGAAAGGGACGGTATTCTGTATGCTCTGCGTGAAAAGACGGGAACACAGTCTGAACTGTCCAACATCTGGCTTATGGAAGTGGAAAAGGATGCCCTGCGCTGCTTCTGGAACGATTATGAGCTTACGATTTCCATGCCGGAGGGAAAAGCGGAGCAGCTGGGAGCTTCCAGGGAACAGGTGGCGGATCTTTCTTTTGCGGACGGGGCGCTGGCGGCGGTTCATATGTGCACTGATAAGGTTTCCGGCAAGCTGTTAAAAATCAGGGACAATGGGGCGGAGATTGAAGGCCAGGGCTTTTATCCCTTTGCCGAAAAGTTGAAAATTTACAGGCTTTACGGAACTTTGAAAAAGTATTATACCACCGACTTATGTATCGGCTATGATTTTACGGATTTTGTAATAGAAGACGGGGAAATCAAGGCCTGTCTGGTAGTCAAGGAAGAAGCGATGGAGAATATCCGGGTGCTGGTTAAGACCTCGGATTTCGGAAGCGCTTTCCATGAAGCTCTGGAAATGAAGGCAGACTGCGACCTTTCTGTGATATCAGGCCCTTATGAAGCAAGGCAGACAACGGTGGTGCCTGCCGGAGAAACACTCGCGATAGGAAAAGACAGCGAGCTTTTTGCGGGAGGACGCGTCCGCATTGAGCCTGCGGTGCTCACCGGGCATATCAGCCTTCTGAATGTAAACCGCAGCCAGGGAGTGCCCTCATACCGGGGAAGCCTGGAGCTGGAAAAGCAGCAGGATGGGATCGTTGTGATAAACGAGGTGCTTTTAGAGGAGTATCTTTACGCGGTGGTTCCCAGTGAAATGCCTTCCTCATATCCGCTGGAAGCGCTGAAAGCACAGGCGGTATGCGCAAGGACCTATGCCTACGCGAAGATGCTGCATGCGGGGCTGCCCGCTTACGGCGCCCATGTGGATGACAGCGCAGGATTCCAGGTGTATAACAATATTACGGAAAATGTGGAAACGACCAAAGCGGTAAAGGAGACGAAGGGCGAGCTGGTTTATTACGGTGAGCAGCTGGCGGATACCTATTATTATTCTACCTCCTGCGGTTATGGGACGAATACGGGAATCTGGCTGAATTCCGTTCCGGAAAATTTCCCTTATCTTCAGGCGAAGGCCGTAAATGTGGCGGGAGTGACCGATGCGCAGGGAGATACGATTGACGAAAGCGTGAATGAAGCGGATATCAGTCCCGCCGGCTCCATGATGACTGAGGAGGAATTTGCCGCTTTTATCACCACCACCAGGGATTCTGATTTTGAAAAAGACGAAGCCTGGTACCGGTGGACCTATCAGGTGGATCAGCTTGACAGTACGATTCTCTATTCCAATATTGTAAAGCGGTATGAAGCCAATCCGGGTGCGATTTATGTCCGCCAGGCGGACGGCGGCTTTGCCAACCAGGCTCCGGTGGATCCGGGCCGGATTACGGATATTTACATCGCCGCCAGAAATGCTGGCGGTGTGGCGGAGGAGCTGGTTATCGAAGGAGAGAACGGAGCGGTAATGGTGAAAACGGAACACAATATCCGTTATGTCCTGAGCAACGGCACCAGCAAGGTAATCCGCCAGGATGGAAGCGAGTATAATGCGGCCTCCATGCTTCCCAGCGCCTTTTTTACCATGGAAACTGGAAAAGAAAATGGATATGTGGTAGGATATAGTTTAATTGGCGGCGGCTTCGGCCATGGAGTGGGCCTGAGCCAGAACGGCGCCAGAAGTATGGCGGCGGATGGCTGCGACAGCGACACCATATTGGGATTTTTCTATGAAGGAAGCAGCGTAAAAGCGGTTTACTGACCGCTTTCTGCGTCTCTGACGCGGGAACGGCGGCGCCGCGCTGGCAGTTGTGGCGCCGATGCGGGATGGATCATCCCAATCAAAGACCCCGCTGCAAGCAACGGGGTATCAAACTTGCAGCGCTGCAGAGCAGCGGGGTATTTGGTCTACGCTCCGCTTCGGTCGGTGCAAAACATGTGCCACTGGCACATAGCACCCCTCGCGGCAGTCGCCAAATATCCATGCAAGCATGGCTGCTTGGTTCGTTGCTCGCGGGAATAAATGCCATAAGCAGATTACAAAATAAAACGCAGGAAAGGAAAAGCGGTCAATGAGAATTTACAGGATTCTGAGAGGGTTTGGAAGACAGATGTCCCGTGCAAATGTGAATGCATATGCGGCCAGCACCGCCTTTTTCCTTTTTCTGTCCCTGATCCCCATGGTCATGCTGATTTGCTCCATCATACCTTATACGCCGCTGAAGGAATCCGATCTGACAAAGGCTGTCCTGCTTTTGCCAACAACGATTTCTCCCCTGCTGTCCTCTTTGATTGCGAGCATTTATGACAATTCCTTTGGTATTATGAGCGCCGCGGCGATTGTGACGATCTGGTCCGCGGGTAAGGGCGTGCTGGCGCTGATGCGCGGGCTGAATGCCATGAACAGCGTGGTGGAGGACCGGAACTATGTGCTGCAGAGAATTATAGCCTCCTTTTACCTGATTATTTTTCTGATTACCATCATATTTTTATTGATTGTAATGGTATTCGGAAATCTGCTGGCGGACACCATTGTGCGGCATGTGCCCCAGATGGAGGATCTCTTCGCGCTGCTGCTGCATTTCAGGGGGCTTTTTTCCTGGTGCGTCATGATCCTGATATTTGCGGTGATGTATACCTATATACCCAACTGCAAGCTGAAATTTTCCCACCAGATTCCCGGAGCCGTATTTTCCGCAACCACCTGGAATATTTTTTCCTGGGGCTTTTCTGTTTACGTCCAACATTTTAATGGATTTGACATGTACGGCAGCCTTACCACAATCGTCATCGTAATGCTCTGGCTTTATTTCTGCTTCTACCTTTTCCTGATTGGGGCGCATATCAACAGGTTCCTTGCCCCTTTCCGAAGAATCAGGGAACAGACGGCATATGGAAACGTAAGAAAATAAAAAAATCACCGGGGCACGGTGATTTTTTTATTTTACAGTAATTACAGGGCAGCCAGCCGCCGCGTGTTCTCGGGATTCATAAGTGTGAGACCGGACACCGGCGATACTAAGCGGCTTCCCAAAGGAAACCGCCGCCGCACTCCTCCCGGAACTGACTGCACCTATATTATAGTCAGTTCCGGCGGCTTTTGCAAGTTTTTAGAGTAACATGGGTTGACAGCCCGGAAGGTTTGTGATACATTAACGATAGTTTATAGCAAATGAATCATTTTCTAAAAACTGTGATGGGAAGAAGTAAGGAAAAGAAGAACCTACAGAAAGCAGCCGGCAGATGAGAGGCGCAGGAGATACTTTCCCGAATACATCCCGGAGTTTCGCACCCAAATCGTTAAGAGAGTAGGCTGCGACGGAAAGCAACCGTTATCCTGCGAAGAGTATCGCTGATGTTGGCCGGACTGCAGGCCGGAGACAGGACAGTCGTACTCGAAGAGGCAGACAGTGTGAGCTGGCTGCGAATGAAGGTGGTAACACGGGTAACAGACACTCGTCCTTTTTTCCGGATATGACGGAAAAAGGGATTTTTTTATTTGCGCGGGCAACGAGCCAGGCAGCCATGCCTGCATGGATATTTGGTGACTGCGCGAGGATCAAATACCACGTTGTTTGCAGCGGGGTATTTGATTTAAGGAAGAAATACGAGCGGAAAACCTGGCGGCGGCCTGAGAAAAATGTGAAATAGGTAACTGTGGGTTACCGGACAGTTACAAAAGGAGAATGAAAAATGAAAGTATTTGAAGAATTAAGAGCGCGCGGACTTCTGGCGCAGCTGACGGACGAAGAAGAAATCAGGGAACTGGTGAATGAAGGAAAGGCTACTTTTTATATTGGATTTGACCCTACGGCGGACAGTCTCCATGTAGGGCATTTCATGGCGCTTTGCCTGATGAAGCGTCTTCAGATGGCTGGAAACAAGCCCATTGCCCTGCTGGGAGGCGGCACCGGCATGATCGGGGACCCTTCCGGAAGAAGCGATATGCGTACCATGATGACAAAGGAAACCATTGACCATAACTGCGAATGCTTCCGGAAGCAGATGAGCAAGTTTATTGATTTTTCAGAAGGAAAGGCAATTCTGGCAAATAATGCGGACTGGCTGCTGGATCTGAACTACGTGGAGCTGCTGCGCGAGGTAGGCGCCTGCTTCTCCGTAAATAATATGCTGAGGGCGGAATGCTACAAGCAGCGTATGGAGAAGGGGCTGAGCTTCCTGGAATTTAACTACATGATCATGCAGAGCTACGATTTCCTTATGCTGTACAAGAAATACGGCTGCAATATGCAGTTCGGCGGCGATGATCAGTGGAGCAACATGCTGGGCGGTACGGAGCTTATCCGCAGAAAGCTGGGCAAGGATGCATACGCCATGACCATTACCCTGCTTTTGAATTCCGAAGGAAAGAAGATGGGCAAGACCCAGAAGGGAGCCGTATGGCTTGATCCCAACAAGACTTCACCCTTTGATTTCTACCAGTACTGGAGAAATATCGACGATGCGGACGTCCTGAAATGCCTGCGTATGCTTACCTTCCTTCCCATCGAGCAGATCGATGAAATGGACAAATGGGAAGGCAGCCAGCTCAACCAGGCCAAGGAAATCCTGGCATTTGAGCTGACCAAGCTGGTGCATGACGAGGCGGAGGCTGCGAAGGCCCAGGAAAGCGCAAGAGCGCTCTTTACCGGCGGGAATGCGGCGGAAATGCCCACCGCAGAGCTGACGGCCGCAGACCTTAGCGAAGGCAACATTGATATTTTGGACCTGCTGGTTAAATCCGGCCTGGTAGCCTCCCGTTCCGAGGGCCGCCGCGCGGTGGAACAGGGCGGTGTGTCCATGGATGGAGAAAAGGTAACTGACATTAAGGCTGTTTTTGCAGGAGAAGATTTCCACGGGGAAGGAAAGGTCCTGAAACGCGGCAAGAAAAACTTCAAACGTATTGTTGTAAAATAAGCCTTATCTCAGCCGGCTTCCATTCCTGTTTTTTTAGTCATATTCATTCCCTTCCGCTGCATATATTTGTAACAGCTAGGCACAGCGGAAGGGGATTTTTTTATGGACACTTTGCATACACAAAATTTATACAAAGACATTCAGTTAAGAACCGGCGGAGAAATCTACATCGGTGTGGTGGGACCGGTGCGAACCGGAAAGTCCACCTTTATCAAACGCTTCATGGATTTGCTGGTGCTGCCCTACATTACGGACGAAGCAGAAAAGGTACGCGCGCAGGATGAACTGCCTCAAAGCTCAGGCGGGAAAACAATTACCACAACAGAACCCAAATTCATTCCCAAGGAAGCTGCCCAGATCACGCTGAGCGGGGATGTGAACGTAAAGGTGCGCCTGGTGGACTGTGTGGGCTTCATGGTGGACGGTGCGGCCGGGCACATGGAGGACGATGAAGAACGGCTGGTAAAAACCCCCTGGTTTGAATATGAGATTCCGTTCACTCAGGCGGCGGAGATCGGCACCAAGAAGGTTATCAACGATCATTCCACCATAGGAATCGTGGTGACCACAGACGGCAGCTTCGGGGAACTGAAAAGAGAAAACTACATACCGCCGGAGGAGAGGACCATCCAGGAACTGAAAAAGCTCCATAAGCCTTTCCTTGTTCTGGTGAATTCCCAAAGGCCCTATGGGGAAGAGGCCCAGCACACAGCGGCGCAGATCCAGGAAAAATACCATGTAACGGCGCTTCCCGTCAACTGTGAACAGCTGAAGCGTGATGACATCAACCAGATAATGGAAAAGGTGCTTTACGAATTCCCGGTGACCATGATCGAATTCTATATGCCGAAATGGGTGGAAATGCTTCCCAATACCCATAAGCTGAAAGCGGATCTCATCGAAAAGGTGCGCACGATGATGGAAGGCATTGATACGGTCAAGGATGTGGTGGAAACCCAGGTGGCGCTGGACAGCGAATATATCAAGCGCTGCATTGTGGAAAAAATCAATATGGCGGACGGCAGCATCCGAGTGGTTCTGGATGTGGACGATAAATATTACTACGAGATGTTAAGCGAGCTTATCGGAGAAAATGTGGCCAGCGAATATCAGCTTATTTCCGTATTAAAGGAAATGTCCAGAATGCGCAGGGAATATACGAAGGTGCTTCACGCCATGGAATCCGTGCGGCTGAAGGGCTACGGGGTCGTAACGCCGGAGCGGGCGGAGATCAGGCTGGAGAAGCCGGAGGTCATCAAGCACGGCAACAAGTTCGGTGTGAAGATCAGGGCGGAAAGCCCGTCCATCCATATGATAAAGGCCAACGTCATCACGGAAATCGCGCCGATTGTGGGAACCCAGGAACAGGCAGAGGATCTGATCAGCTATATCGCGGATGCGGAGAAGGACTCAGACGGTATCTGGGAAACCAATATTTTCGGCAAAACGGTGGAACAGCTGGTCAATGACGGCATCACAAGTAAGATCGCCATGATCGGGGATGAAAGCCAGGTGAAGCTGCAGGAGACCATGCAGAAGATCGTCAACGACAGCAATGGCGGGATGGTATGCATCATCATTTAATAAGGAAAAGTAAAAACCGGAAGGCGGCTGTGGAAATGCGTGTCCACAGCGGTGCCTTCCGGTTTTTTCACTAGGAATTGGAAGGGGTTTCTGCTATAATGATACATTATATGGCTTATGCGGGCCAGAATAACTATAATAAAGGAGGCTTATCTATGAATCCCGTATATGATAAATTGTTGAAATGCTACGACAGCTTTAAACGTAAGATTGATTTCCAGCCGGAGGTTGCCATTGTGCTCGGTTCCGGGCTGGGCGATTATGCGGATGATATCAGAGTGGAGGCGGAGCTTGACTATCATGAGATAGAAGGCTTCCCTGTTTCCACCGTTCCGGGACATGCCGGGAAATTTATTTTCGGATATGTGAAAGATGTGCCGGTGGTCTGCATGAAGGGCAGGGTCCACTATTATGAAGGGTATCCGATTTCCGATGTGGTGCTTCCCACCAGGCTGATGAAGCTGATGGGTGCGAAGGTATTGTTTCTGACCAATGCATCCGGCGGAATTAATCCTTCCTTTACGGCAGGGGATTTTATGATGCTTAAGGATCATATTTCCCTTTGGGCGCCCAACCCGCTGATTGGCGCCAACATTGACGAGCTGGGAGTGCGTTTCCCGGATATGACGCACGTGTATGACGAGGATCTGCAGGAGCTTATCAGGGAAGCTGCGAAGGAGCAGGGAATTTCCCTGAAAGAAGGGATTTATGCCCAGCTTACGGGACCGTCCTTTGAATCGCCGGCAGAAATTCAGCTGCTTCACAAGCTGGGTGTGGATGCCGTGGGAATGTCCACTGTTGTGGAGGCCATTGCAGCCAATCACATGGGAATGAAAATCTGCTGCATTTCCTGCGTATGCAACCTGGCGGCAGGCATGACGGATAACCCGCTTACCCACGAGGAAGTGCAGGAAGCGGCCAATGCGGCGGCTCCCAAGTTCAAGGCCCTGGTGACGGAATCCGTGAAAAAATTCGGCGCAGCCTTAAAATAACGGCTGCAAAACGGGGAGATGGAGATGACAGACTATCGTAATTTGATTAAAGAAGCGATTCGGGCGCGGGAAAATGCCTATGCGCCGTATTCGGGCTTTTATGTGGGGGCCGCGCTGCTTGCGGCCTATGAGCAGGATGGAAAGCCGCTTATTTTTACCGGCTGCAATATTGAAAATGCGGCGTTTACCCCAACCAACTGTGCGGAAAGGACGGCTTTTTTCAAAGGTATCAGCGAGGGTGTGAGAGCATTCCGGGCGATTGCCATTGCTGGCGGGAGGCAGGGGGCGCTCTCGGATTATACCATGCCCTGCGGCGTGTGCCGTCAGGTGATGATGGAGTTCTGCAATCCGGAAACCTTTGAGGTAATCGCAGCGGTTTCCGAAGATGATTACAGGGTTTTCAAGTTGAAGGAGCTTTTGCCGGAAGGGTTCGGCCCGGACAATCTGTAGCGGGAATGCTGCGGGCGGGAGCTTTCTGCAGGGAAGAAAGGCTGCGCGGCGAAGAGAGCGCTTCAGCCATAATAAATAAGGAGAAGATTTTAACATGAAAATACGTTTGTACAATGCCAGAATCATGACAATGGCAGAAGGCTGCAGTCTGCTGCAAGGGGAAATCTGGGTGGAAAACGACAGGATTCTCTATGTGGGAGACGGTACGGATCTGGATGCGTTCTGCAAAAGGACAGGCATCCCCGGCCTGGCTGCGGATAAGGAAATTGACTGTGAGGGAAATGTGCTCATGCCCGGCTTTAAGGATGCGCATACCCATTCGGCCATGGTGGCCATGCGTTCCTTTGCGGATGACATGCCGCTGCAGGAATGGCTGAACACAAAGATTTTCCCTCTGGAAGCGAAAATGACGGAGCAGGATAATTACGATCTGACGCAGCTGGCCATCCTGGAATATCTGACCACAGGCGTAACCTCTGTATTTGACATGTACCTGTCACCGAAGGATATCGCCCGGGCATGTGTGGATATGGGAATGCGCTGTGTGCTGGTAAGCGGCCTGAACAAATTCGGCCCGGCGCTTGAGGTGATGGAGGAACGCTACCTGACTCTGAACCGGATGCATCCGCTGATTTCCTATATGCTGGGCGTCCATGCGGAGTACACCTGTTCCAAGGAGCTGCTGGAGCAGGTGTCGGAAATGGTGCACAAATATAAGGCGCCTCTTTTTACCCATATATCTGAAACAAGGACGGAGACGGACGAGTGTCTGGAGCGCTACGGCATGACTCCGCCGCAGTTCCTGGATTCCCTGGGACTGTTTGATTATGGCGGAGGCGGCTATCACTGCGTTTATTTCACGGAAGAGGATATGGATCTGTTCGCGAAAAAGGGGCTGCATATTATAACCAACCCTGGCTCCAACACGAAGCTGGCCAGCGGCGTGGCGCCGATTACCCGTTTCCTGGAAAAGGGAATCAATGTGGGGATAGGCACGGACGGCGCCTCCAGCAACAACTGCTTGGATATGTTCCGTGAAATGTTCCTGACCACGGGCCTTGCCAAGCTGAAGGAAAAGGATGCTTCTGCAGTGGACGCGGAGGAAGTTCTGAAAATGGCCACGGTCAACGGGGCGAAGGCCATGGGGCTTACGGACTGTGATATCCTGGCAGAGGGCAAGAAGGCGGATATCATCATGATCGATCTGCATCAGCCGAACATGCAGCCGCTTAATAACATTGCCAAGAATATCGTTTACAGCGGAAGCAAGCAGAACGTAAAAATGACCATGATTGACGGACGGATTCTTTACTATGACGGCAGGTTCCTCTGCTGTGACGATGTGGAAGCGCTTTATGCAAAGGCAAATGAGATCATTGCCAGGCTCAGCGCCGAATAACAAAATACGGGTTCCGGCGCGGCTGCTCTGTTTAGGGACAGCTGTGCCGGAATTTTTTTGCGACAGGACTGCTTTTACACTTTCCGTGAGAAAGGCGGCATCTGGACCATCTGCTGAAAAGGACCTCTGACGCCAGAATTCGCCGACGGAATTCGACAAAAGGGCATAGACAAAAATTGGATTTCAGTATACAATTAGTAACGTGTTCTTTAATTTATTACACTACTATTTAACACAATCTTAGGAGGTAGGGAGATGTTAGAAAAGTTCTTCAAACTGAAGGAAAACAAAACCGATGTGAAGACAGAAATCATGGCCGGCATTACCACGTTCATGACAATGGCTTACATCCTTGCGGTTAACCCCAACATTCTTTCCGCGGCGGGAATGGATGCTCATGCGGTTCTGATCGCAACTGCGCTTGCTGCATTTGTCGGCACAGCCATGATGGCACTGTTCGCAAACTATCCGTTTGCACTGGCTCCCGGTATGGGCCTGAATGCTTATTTTGCTTATACCGTAGTACTGAATATGGGATATTCCTGGCAGATCGCTTTGATGGCGGTATTTGTAGAAGGTATTATATTTATCATACTTTCTCTTACCAATGTGCGTGAGGCGATTTTCAATGCCATTCCCATGACCCTGAAATCCGCAGTCAGCGTTGGTATCGGACTTTTCATCGCCTTTATCGGACTTCAGAATGCTAAAATCGTTGTAAACAGCGATGCAACACTGCTTACCTATCAGTCCTTCAAGGGAGATACCTTCCATTCCATCGGTATCGGCGCTATCCTGGCCCTGATTGGCGTTCTGATTACTGCCATTCTTCTTGTAAAAAGAGTAAAGGGCGGCATCCTTTTAGGTATAATTATCACATGGATACTGGGAATTATCTGCGAACTGGTTGGCATTTACGTTCCCAATCCGGATGCAGGCATGTATTCCGTAATCCCTTCCGCAATCGTAAGCTTTGACTTTTCTTCCTTCGGCCAGACCTTCGGCCAGGTATTCAAGGCAGATTTCTCAGGAATCCGGATTCTTGATTTTATTGTAGTAATGTTTGCGTTCCTGTTTGTTGACCTGTTTGATACGCTGGGAACACTGATCGGTGTAGCATCCAAGGCCGATATGCTGGACAAGGATGGCAAGCTGCCCAGGATTAAAGGCGCCCTGATGGCAGATGCAGTGGCAACAAGCGTCGGCGCTATTTTCGGTACTTCCACCACCACCACCTTTGTAGAAAGTGCATCCGGTGTAACAGAAGGCGGACGTACGGGCCTGACAGCGATTACCACAGGACTTCTGTTCCTGCTTGCGCTGATTTTCTCACCCCTGTTCCTTACCATCCCTTCCTTTGCAACAGCTCCTGCATTGATCATTGTAGGCTTCTATATGATGGGTGCGGTTGTGAAGATCAACTTTGAAGATATGTCGGAAGCGATTCCCTCATTCCTGTGCATTATCGCTATGCCTCTGGCATACAGCATTTCTGAAGGTATCGCCATCGGCGTTATTTCCTGGACACTGCTGAACCTGCTGACAGGAAAAGCAAAGGACAAGAAGATCAGCATCCTGATGTATGTGCTTACAGTCCTGTTTATTCTGAAATATATTTTCCTGTAATCAGCAAAACGGCAATTTCACATTTATGGCGGAAATCCATGCGGAACCGTCATGTGATAATTGTAACTGTGGGGGGGAAAACAGTTATCTGCCCGGATTCTTCACAGCTGCTGATAATTACATAATAAAGAAGCTTATGAAAAGAGCCTCTGCCGTCCATGTGACCGCGGAGGCTCTTTTTTGACAGAACAGCATTTTAACCGACAGGGGAATGGCAGGGAAAACATAAATTTTTATAAATTTTTCCGGGAAGGATAAACAGATGGAAAAATGTATGGTACAATATCCCGGAAGCTTATTGGGCGGCAAATGTATAGGACAGAGCTGCCGAAGTGATAAAAAGATTACAGTTCTACGAATGTATAACGGCGGCAGGCAGCCGGCCCACCGCACAGCGATTTTTAATGGCGGGAGGCAGCCGCAGTTGGGCCTGGGCAAAACTGTGGCATGAAAAGGAGTGATAATATGCATAACCAGTTGACAGAAAATGATATCAAAAGAATGAAGGAAGAGATTGAGTACAGGAAGCTGGTAGTACGCAAGGAGGCGCTGGAGGCGGTGAAGGAAGCCAGGGCCCAGGGCGACTTAAGTGAAAATTTTGAATACTATGCGGCAAAAAGAGAGAAGAACCGGAATGAAAGCAGAATCCGTTTCCTGGAGAGGATGATCAAGACGGCGGAGGTGATATCCGACGATTCCAAAGAGGACGAGATCGGTGTAAACAATACGGTGGAGCTGTTCTTTGAAGAGGATGGTACCACGGAAACGATGAAAATCGTCACCACCATGCGCGGAAATTCCCTGGAAGGCCTGGTGAGCACGGAATCCCCCATTGGCAGGGCGCTTCTGGGACACCGGGAAGGGGACAGGGTATACGTTGAGGTGAACAGCAGCTACGGCTACTATGTGGTGGTCCGTTCCATCCGGAAAACCATTGACGACGGCTCTGATAAAATCAGGAGCTTTTAAGGAGCCTCGGGCGCTGCCGGCAAGCCGGCCTGCGGATGGTTTATAGGAAAAGGACGGGAAAGGAATGGCTATGAAAATTACTTATATCGCGCACAGCGGCTTTTGCGTGGAGCTGGAGAAACATGTGCTGCTGTTTGACTATTTTACAGGAGAGCTTCCTTCGTGGGATAAGGAGAAAACAATACTGGTATTTGCTTCCCATAAGCATCAGGACCATTTCAGCCTGAGAATTCTGGAGCTGCGGAAGGAATATCCTCATATACATTATTTTTTCGGAAATGATATCAAGCTCAAGCCCGACTATCTGCTCCGCAAAAAGGCGGATCCGGAGGCGCTGTCCGATGTAACGGTGATGAAGGCGCATGAACAGACCGGTTATGGCGGGGAAGGCCAGGCTGTGACAGTCCGTACGCTGAAATCCACGGATGAAGGCGTTGCGTTTCTTGTGGAAGCGGAGGGGAAGACCTTTTACCATGCAGGGGATTTAAACTGGTGGCACTGGGAAGGGGAGCCCGCGAGCTGGAACCGGAATATGGAGACTGGCTTCAGGCGGGAAATCGACAGCATTGCAGGAGAACGCTTTGACGCGGCTTTCGTACCGCTTGATCCCAGGCTGGAAGCGGCGTATGGCCTGGGGATGGATTATTTTCTCCAGAAGACATCGGCAACCCACGTATTCCCCATGCATATGTGGGAGGAATACGGCTATATTTCCAAATATAAGGAAACACAGACCGGACGGCAGCATGCGGCGCAAATCGTTGACATCAGCAGACGCGGAGAAGAATTTATGCTTTAAAAAAGCAGGAGGAACTTGCATATGGAATTGCTTATGATACTGGTGCTCGTCATAGCGGCCGTATTGGCCGTATTTATAAAGGGAGCGGCGGATGAACGCGTAAAGCAGCGCAGGCAGAAGCGGAAAATACATGAAGGCTTCGGCGCAGTGCCGGACAGAGACTATTCGGACGAGGAGCTTTCCAGCATACCCGGCTATTTTTCCATGCATCAGGAGCCGGAACAGGTGGATGATATCACCTGGAACGATCTTGGCATGGATCAGCTTTTTTTCCGGATGAACCAGACCTATTCCTCCGCCGGACAGGAATATCTCTATTATCTGTTGAGGACCCCGCAGCTGAAAGATGCAAAGGCGCTGGACGCCATGGAAGAAAAAATTACCTGCTTCGGGCAGCAGGAGCAGATGCGTGAACAGCTGCAGTATGCCTATATGCAGCTGGGCAGAAGCGGAAAATATTCCGTCTATGATTATCTGAATTACCTTGACAATCTGGGAGAGCGCAGCAGCCTTTCCCATATAATCTGTGATCTTCTGCTCATTCCGGCCATTGGCATGGTTATCGTTTCCCCGCCCATTGGCATGATGTTCCTTTTCCTTCTTTTTACGGTAAATATTTTCGGCTATATGAAACAGAAGCATGAAATCGAGCCTTATCTTACCAGCTTTGCCTATGTCCGCCGGATACTGGATTTTTCGGCTCGGATCAGGAAAATGGACATCCCTGTGCTGAAAGAGGAATGGGAGGAACTGAAAATACTGGAGGGCAAATTCGGCAAATTCCGTTACAGCGCCATGCTCGGCATGCGCGGAAGCGATACGGCAGGAGATCCCCTGTCCCTGATACTGGACTATGTAAATATGCTCCTTCACCTGGATCTCATCTGCTTCAACACCATGCTTAAGGAGGTCAGGAAGCACCTTACGGACATCGACAGAATGATCACCATTGCCGGAAAAACGGAAGCCTGCATAGCCATCGCCTCCTACCGTGCGTCCCTGGCTTCCGGCTGGTGCAGCCCGCGCCTGACGGAGGACAGCAGGGAAAGCGTACGCCTTGAAATCAGGGGACTCTATCATCCTCTGCTGGAAGAGCCTGTGAAAAATGATATCCTGGCAAAGCAGGGTATCCTGGTCACCGGCTCCAACGCCTCCGGAAAATCCACCTTTCTGAAGGCCGTGGCTCTGAATGCACTGCTGGCCCAGACAATCCATACCTGCACCGCCGATTTTTATTCGGGGGGCCTGTACCGCATCATGACCTCCATGGCCCTGCGTGACGATCTGGAAGGCGGGGAAAGCTACTATATTGTGGAAATCAAATCCCTGAAACGGATTCTGGATGCGGCAAGGGAAGGCAGCGCCCCTGTCCTCTGTTTTGTGGACGAGGTCCTGCGGGGCACCAACACCGTGGAACGGATCGCCGCCTCCACCCAGATCCTGCGAAGCCTCAGCCGCCCCGGCGTCCTCTGTTTTGCAGCCACGCATGACATTGAGCTGACGGAGCTGCTGGCGGACTGCTATGACAATTACCATTTTGAAGAAGAAATCATGGAAGGAGACATTCTTTTCAATTATATACTCCGTTCCGGAAAAGCAATGACCCGCAATGCGATACGCCTGCTCGGCATCATCGGCTATGAAAATGCAATCATTGAAGAAGCCAATGCACTGGCCGCGCATTTCCTGGAAACCGGAAACTGGACGTAACGGCGGAAAATACCATACAGTGACGGCCGGACAAAAATGACTATTGCAAGAAATGAGGGAAAATCAATGAAAGTAACCATATACACAGACGGAGCCGCAAGAGGAAACCCGGAAGGCCCCGGCGGCTACGGAACCATTCTCCAATACGTGGATCAGAAAGGGAACCTGCACGAAAAAGAACTCTCCGGCGGCTATATCAAAACCACCAACAACCGCATGGAGCTCATGGCGGTCATAGCCGGGCTGGAAGCCCTCAACCGCCCCTGTGAGGCTGAGGTTATCTCAGACTCCAAATACGTAACGGATGCCTTCAACAAACACTGGATAGACGGCTGGCTCAAAAAAAACTGGAAAGGAGCCTCCGGCCCCGTTAAAAACGTAGACCTCTGGAAACGCCTCCTGAAAGCCGCCGCCCCCCACACCGTCACCTTTACATGGGTCAAAGGCCACGACGGCCACCCCGAAAACGAACGCTGCGACACCCTGGCCACCACCGCCGCCGACGGCACCAACCTGCTCCCGGACCCCGGCGTCTGACTGAAAGCCGGCCTGACCTGCGCTGCCTGTTGCCTGGTTCATTCCTGCCGGTGAATACAATACCTGCACCAATCAGCCACATGAATACGGAAACCAAACCTGCAACACATTTGCATTTTGAGAGGTAAAGCGATGCTGCTATATCACGGAAGCAATACCCCCGACATCAAAATCCTCAAGCCCCGCCAGGCGGATCATGACAGACCCTATCTGTATATGACCACGATAAAAATAGTAGCAGGCTTTTACCTGATAAATACGGTAGAACGCCCCTATTACTGGTTCCCCTATGGCTTTGAGAAGGACGGCACCGTACATTACCAGGAATGGTATCCCAATGCCCTCAGGGAAGCGGCAGAAGGCAAAAAAGGATACATCTATACAATAGAAGCCAAAGAGGAAGACACCCTCCCGCTCCCAAACATCCCCTGCGGATGGCTGCGCCGGAATCTCATCCCCCCTCTTGACGGCCTGTACCAATAAATGTTATGATAAATAAGACCGCGGGGCAACACCGCGCCGAAATCGAAAGCCTGTGATTCAGGCAAGGGGTTTGAAGCAAATGGCTGATTTTACATTATTTTTGAATTCATTTTTATCCTATTTACTGCTTTTTGTACTGATTGCAGTGCTGGCTGTTATTGCCGTTGCAATCGGCATCACCATGCGGAAGAAGAAAAATGCCAGGGAGGCTGCGGAAGCCCTGACCCGGGGGACAGAAGAAGCACAGGCGCCGGGAACGCAGTCCTGACAGAAAACCGGGAGAAATGTTTACGTTTAACCAAAAGAGTGGGAATGTCCCGCTCTTTTTTGTGAGTAGTGCGGGGATTTGTCATGCCAAAATCATCGAATCAGAAGCTGAAGCTGCTTTACCTGCTGAAAATCCTGCGGGAGGAAACCGACGAGGAGCATTTCCTCAATTCCCAGCAGCTCATTGAGCGCCTTGCCCGGTGGGATATCAGCGCGGAACGGAAAAGTATCTATGATGATATTGCCCGGCTCATGGATTTCGGCTATGATATCGTCCATGTGAAAAATAAGGCCGGCAGCGGCTACTATATGGGTTCCCGGGAATTTGAGCTTCCTGAGCTGAAGCTTCTGGTGGATGTGGTTCAGGCCTCCCGTTTTATCACCCAGCGAAAATCCAGGGAACTGATACAGAAGCTGGAGCAGTTCGTCAGCGCCAAGGAAGCGACGCAGCTGCAGCGCCAGGTATATGTGGCGGGCAGGGTGAAGACGGAAAACGAAAGCATTTACTATAATGTGGATTTCATACACAGAGCCATCCAGGAAAACAGACAGATTTCCTTTCAGTATATGGAATGGACGCTGGATCGGAGGCTGGTTCCCCGTAAAGGCGGGGAGCGGTATGTGATCAGCCCCTGGGCGCTGTCCTGGAATGATGAAAATTATTATCTCATCGGCTATGATGCGGCAGCGGATCAGCTGAAGCATTACCGGGTGGATAAAATGGGATCCATCCAGCTGACGGCATTGGAAAGAGAGGGCGGCAGCGCTTTTAAAAGCTTTGATATCGCCGCTTATACCAATAAAACCTTCGGCATGTACGGAGGAAAAGAAGAGACGGTGTCCCTGGAGTTTGCGGACAGGCTGATCGGCGTGGTGATTGACCGGTTCGGAAAAGAAACGGACATCCGCAGGCTGGCGGAGGGAACCTTCCGTATCCGGGTGAAGGTGGCTGTCAGCGGACAGTTTTTCGGGTGGCTGACAGGCCTTGGAATCCAGGCCAGGCTTACCGGGCCGCCGGATGTGGTTGAGGAATACAAAGAATATCTTAAAAAAATAAACAAACTGTATGAGGAAGGCCGTTTTGAGGAAGCATAACAGGGAACGGCAGACAGGAGGAAGACATGGAGCTTCATTTTGCATCCAGAATGAAGGATTATGAGGAAGGTATTTTTCAGGTATTAAATGAAAAGAAAAATGAACTGGAGCGGCAGGGGAGAAAGGTGTATAACCTTTCCGTGGGAACGCCGGATTTCAAGCCGCAGCAGAGGATCATCGACGCAGTGGTGAGCGCGGCGGGAAAGCCTGAAAATTATAAATATGCGCTTCGGGATCTGCCGGATCTGACGGATGCGGTGATCAGCCGCTATCAGAAACGCTACGGCGTGCAGCTGGAGCCGGAGGAAATCATGTCCGTCTATGGTTCCCAGGAAGGGATCGCCCACGTGGGCCTTTCCCTCTGCGATGAAGGTGATATTGTCCTCGTGCCGGATCCGGGCTATCCGATTTTTGCCATCGGGCCGTCTCTGGCGGGAGCGAAGCTGGTAACCTATCCTTTAATGGAGGAAAACCACTGGCTGCCCGATCTGGAGGCGTTGGGGAAAACGGCGGATAAAGCAAAGTTTATGATAGTTTCCTATCCGATGAACCCCATATGTAAATGCGCCCCCCATTCTTTTTACGAGGAACTGATTCCCTGGGCGAAGGCACATGAACTGGTCATCATCCATGATAATGCCTATTCGGATATTATTTATGACGGAAGGCAGGGGATTTCCATTCTTTCCATTCCGGGGGCAAAGGAAGTTTGCGTGGAATTCTATTCCCTTTCCAAATCCTATAACTATACGGGGGCCAGGATGGGCTTCCTTACCGGAAACAGGGAGCTGGTGCAGAACTTCAAAAAGCTGCGTTCCCAGATTGACTACGGAACCTTCCTGCCTGTGCAGTATGGAGCCATTGCAGCGCTGACCGGGCCGGACGAGCCTGTGCTTCTCCAGTGTGAGGAATACAGTAAAAGAAGGGATGCCCTGTGCGGCGGCTTCCGTTCCATCGGCTGGAATGTGCCGGACAGCGAAGGCACCATGTTTGCCTGGGCGCCTGTACCGGAAGGTTTTGACGACGATACCGCATTCGTCATGGAGCTTATGGAGAAAACAGGCGTGCTGTGTACGCCGGGAAGCAGCTTTGGCGAGCTGGGAAAAGGACATGTACGTTTCGCCCTCACCCTGCCTGTGGAGACGATCAGGGAGGCTGTGGAAGCAGTCAGAAGGAGCGGAATCCTTTCCAGATAACAGGAGAAAGGCAGATATCGGGACAGGGAAAGGAGAAGCAGCAGTTGGCTATCCGGGCTGTTGCGGGAAGAAAAATGAAAAGCGGAAAATCCTCCGACAGGCATTGACAGAGAGGCCGGATTCCTTTATACTGATATCTGCCACTAGATATAGTGGTAAGAAATGTATATTTGGCAGGATATAGTATTTTTGCAGTGCTTGAAGGTATTTGAAGGAATAAAGCAGCTGCATAACTATCCTTTTATACTACATAACTGACAACGCATACCGCAAACCGGATGAGGGAAAAGGCAGAACGTGTACGGTGCCCGTCACGTACCGCATTCCAGCAACCGGATTTTTTTCCCGCTTTTGCGCTGACAGTAACGGAAAAGACGCGCCCCAACGGAGCAGATAGGAGAAGAAATGGAGAATACGGTACAAGGGCTTATGGAGAATGAAGAGCAGGATTACGGAAAAGAATACCAGACAAAGCTGGATGTAAAGGTGGTAAAGAAGGACGGGACAAGGGAGTCCTTCAATGTGCAGAAGGTGATAAATGCGGTGGGAAAAAGCGCTTACCGCGCCCTTACCAAATTTACGGATGAAGAAAAGAGAAGAATCTGCAGCTATGTCATTGAAAAGGTGGATGAGCTGGAATGCAGTGAGATTCCCATTCCTGTGATGCACAATATTGTGGAGAGCGCCCTGGAGGAGGTTAAGCCCATCGTGGCCAAAAGCTACAGGGACTACCGGAATTATAAGCAGGATTTTGTCCGTATGCTGGACGATGTGTACAAGAAGAGCCAGTCCATCATGTATATCGGCGACAAGGAAAACGCCAATACGGATTCCGCCCTGGTTTCCACGAAGAGAAGCCTTATTTTCAACCAGCTCAACAAGGAGCTGTACCAGAAGTTTTTTATGACAACGGAAGAAATCCAGGCCTGCAGGGACGGTTATATTTATGTGCATGATATGAGCGCAAGAAGGGATACCATGAACTGCTGCCTGTTCGATGTACAAAACGTCCTGTCCGGCGGCTTTGAAATGGGAAATATCTGGTACAACGAACCGAAAACCCTGGATGTGGCCTTTGACGTTATCGGCGATATTGTCCTGAGCGCCGCCAGCCAGCAGTACGGCGGTTTTACGGTGCCCAGCGTGGATCTGATACTGGAGCCTTATGCGCAGAAATCCTTTGACCGGGATATGAAAAAATATCTGGCGCTGGGTGTCCCGGAAGAAAAAGCGGAAGAAGTGGCTTATGCAGATGTGGTCAAGGAAATGGAGCAGGGTTTCCAGGGCTGGGAATATAAATTCAACACCGTGGCCAGCAGCCGCGGGGACTATCCGTTCATCACAGTGACTGCGGGCACGGGAACCGGACGTTTTGCGAAGCTTGCCACCGTTTCCATGCTGAAGGTGCGCCGGGAGGGACAGGGAAAGGATGGCTTCAGGAAGCCGGTGCTCTTCCCCAAGATTGTTTTCCTCTATGATGAAAACCTGCATGGCCCCGGAAAACCGCTGGAGGATGTGTTTGAGGAAGGGGTAAGGTGCTCCGCCAAAACCATGTATCCCGACTGGCTCAGCCTGACCGGAGAAGGCTATGTGGCCAGCATGTATAAAAAATACGGCAAAATCGTATCCCCCATGGGCTGCCGCGCCTTCCTTTCCCCCTGGTATGTCAGGGGCGGCATGCATCCTGCGGATGAAAAGGACGAACCTGTGTTTGTGGGCCGTTTCAATATCGGCGCGGTTTCCCTCCATCTGCCCATGATCCTTGCCAAGGCAAGACAGGAAAGCAAGGATTTTTATGAGGTGCTGGATTACTATCTGAACCTGATCAGGCAGCTGCATATCCGTACCTATGCCTATCTGGGAGAAATGCGTGCCTCCACCAATCCCCTTGCCTACTGCGAGGGCGGTTTCCTGGGCGGAAATCTGAAGCTTTCGGATAAGATCAAGCCGCTGTTAAAGTCGGCTACGGCATCCTTCGGCATTACGGCGCTGAATGAGCTGCAGATGCTCTATAACGGCAAATCCCTTGTGGAGGACGGCCAGTTCGCGCTGGAGGTTATGGAGCACATCAACAGCAAAATTAATGAGTATAAAGAAGAGGACGGCAACCTCTATGCAATCTACGGTACGCCGGCAGAAAACCTGTGCGGCCTGCAGGTGAAGCAGTTCCGCAATAAATACGGCATTATCGAAGGGGTATCCGACAGGGAATACGTGAGCAACAGCTTCCACTGCCATGTAACAGAGGATATCACTCCCATTGAAAAGCAGGATAAGGAAGGCCGTTTCTGGAACCTGTGCAATGGCGGAAAGATCCAATATGTAAAATACCCCATCGATTACAATATCGAGGCGGTAAAAACCCTCATCCGCAGGGCAATGGACAAGGGCTTCTATGAAGGCGTGAACCTTTCCCTTGCCTACTGTGACGACTGCGGGCATCAGGAGCTGGAGATGGATATCTGTCCCAAGTGCGGCAGCCGGAACCTGACCAAAATCGACCGGATGAACGGCTATCTTTCTTATTCCAGGGTCCACGGCGATACCAGGCTGAATGACGCCAAGATGGCTGAAATTGCGGAAAGGAAATCAATGTAGCATGCGTTACCATAACATTACTCATGAGGATATGCTCAACGGGGACGGCCTGCGGGTCGTCCTCTGGGTGGCAGGCTGCGAGCACTGCTGCCCGGAATGCCAGAATCCTGTCACCTGGGATCCGGAGGGCGGGCTTGCATTTGATAAAGCGGCAAAGGAAGAAATTTTTGGCCAGCTGGATAAATCCTACATATCAGGAATTACTTTTTCAGGCGGCGATCCCATGCATCCCGCTAATAAGGGAGATGTGCGGCAGCTGATGAAGGAAATCAGGGAAAAATATCCCGATAAAACCATATGGCTCTATACCGGGGATGTATGGGAGAATCTGTACAGGGATTCCATTATGAAATATGTGGATGTCTGCGTGGACGGGGAATTTGAAATTGCAAAAAAGGATGTGCGGCTGATGTGGAAGGGAAGCTCCAATCAGAGAGTGATTGATGTACAGGCCTCCCTGAAACAGGAAAATCCGGCGGTTCCCGTTCTTCACTGCCAGGATTATGCACCGGAAGACGGGGTATTTCAGAAAGGAGTGACAGGATGCGGAGAATAGCCAGATTTATGAAGGTGAGCAGGGAGCAGTTCACCGCTGATTTTAAGGATGCCTTTCCGGCATGCGGGCAGGAGCAGATTGCACAGATTTATGATGCGCTGAAGCTTCCGGCAAGAGCGACCGGAGGCAGCGCGGGATATGATTTTTTTATGCCTATACAGATAGAACTGAAGCCTGGGGAAACCGTAAAGATTCCTACGGGAATCCGGGTAACCATGCAGCCGGAATGGGTGCTGCACCTTTATCCCAGAAGCGGGCTGGGCTTCAAATACAGGCTGCAGCTGAATAATACGGTAGGCATTATTGACAGCGATTATTTCAACAGCGACAACGAAGGCCATATTTTTGCTAAGATCACCAATGATTCCAATGAGGGAAAGACGCTGAAGCTTCAGGCAGGCGAGGGCTTTATGCAGGGTATCTTCCTGGAATACGGAATTACTGAGGATGACGAGGCGGACGGCGTGAGAAACGGCGGCTTTGGCAGCACGACTAAGAATGCATAAGGGAGCTCCTTTCCGGACAGACTATATCTATATGTCCGGAAAGGAGTTTTTTGCTTATGTCTGAGGAAAAAATGGCGACAGGCCTTGAGTCAAATATGACCTGGCTGAATAAAAAGCTGAAGGCTGACCAGAATTTCGACGTGGTTTACAGGGTAATCCATGTGGGCGGGAAAAATGCCTGCATTTACTTCATCGACGGCTTCTGCAAGGATGAACTGATGCAGAAGCTGCTGCAGCAGTTTATGGGGATTACTGCGGAAGATATGCCGAAGGACGCCCATGAAATGGCCAAAAGCTTTGTACCGTATGTGGAGGTGGATCTGAAGGACTCCTGGGAGGAAATCCTCTACAGCCTGATGTCCGGCGTGTTCGCCCTGTTTGTGGACGGCTTTGACAAATGCATCCTCATTGACTCCAGGACCTATCCCTCCAGGGGAGTGGAGGAGCCGGAGAAGGATAAGGTGCTCAGAGGCTCCAAGGACGGCTTTGTGGAAACCATTGTTTTCAATACCGCGCTTATCCGGCGCCGCATCCGTTCCACCGAGCTGGTGATGGAAATGATGCACGCAGGCAAAAGCTCCAAGACAGATATTGTCCTGTGCTACATGGACAACCGGGTGGATCATGCCTTCCTGGAAAAAATACGTGACCGGATTAAACACATTCAGGTGGACGCCCTGACCATGAACCAGGAAAGCCTTGCGGAGTGCCTGTATGACAGGAAATGGTACAATCCTTTTCCGAAATTCAAATTCACCGAGCGCCCCGACACCGCATCGGCTCAGGTGCTGGAGGGAAATATTATCATCCTGGTGGACAATTCCCCATCCGTACTGATCATGCCCACATCTATTTTTGACGTGGTGGAGGAAGCGGACGACTACTATTTTCCCCCTATCACAGGAACCTATCTGAGATTATCCAGGTTTATTATCGCGGTGCTTACCTACCTGATGACGCCCACATTTCTGCTGCTGATGAAGAATCCGGATTTGATACCAAGGGGCTTTGAATTCATTATGGTAAGGGATACGGTGAATATTCCCCTCATCTGGCAGTTTTTGATACTGGAGCTGGCGATTGACGGCCTGCGGCTGGCCGCGGTGAATACGCCCAACATGCTCAGCACCCCGCTGAGTGTCATGGCGGCCCTGGTGCTGGGGGAATTTTCCGTCAACAGCGGCTGGTTCAACTCTGAGGTCATGCTTTATATGGCCTTTGTGGCGATAGCGAATTATACGCAGTCCAGCTATGAACTGGGCTATGCACTGAAATTCATGCGTATCCTGAACCTGATTCTCACCGCTGTTTTCGGAATCTGGGGATATGTGGGAGGAATTATACTCTGCATCCTTTTTATGTTTACCAACCGCACGGTGTCCAATCAGAGCTATGTCTACCCGCTTTTTCCCTTTAATGCAAAGCAGCTGGCAAAACGCCTTTTCCGCCTGCGCCTTCCGGGCGCCCTGGATCCGGTGAGGGAAGAAAAAAAATAAAAATACGGATATGGGAGCAGGCCGAAAAGAGAACATCTGGAGGCCTGCTTTTTTCCTGTTCGTAAAAACAGCTTCGTAAGAAGGTATTTTTTTGTTCTTACGTAGAAAAAAGTTCAGAATTTGCTAAAAATATAAATACATTCATATATATTTTCTTGTTTCCGGCGACTAACCGTGCTAAAATAAAACGAGCGTATTAATCCGCAATCGGATATGAGGAGGAAGAAGATGGCCGGTTTTAAAATTGTTACAGACAGTACGGCAGATTTGCCGAAGGACTACATAGAACAGAATCAGCTGGGCGTAATGGTGCTGCCTTATATTGTGGAAGGCGTATCTTACGGTATTGACAAGGAAATGGATGTCAAAGATTTTTATAATAAGATGCGGGGAGGCATGATGCCAACTACTTCCCAGGTGAATCCGGAATCCGCCAGAGAATATCTGGAAGGCTACCTGGAGGAAAGCAGGGAAATCCTGGTGATGTCCTTTTCCTCCGGCCTGAGCGGCACCTATAACAGCGCCTGTGTGGCGGCGCAGGAAATCATGGCGGAAAGGGACGACTGCAAAATTATCGTAGTGGATACCCTGTGCGCTTCCCTGGGAGAGGGGCTTCTGGTCTACAAGGCCGTGGAGCTTAGGAAACAGGGGAAGAGCCTGGAAGAAACCGCAGAATGGGTGGAAAGCCACAAGCTTAATCTGGTACATGTATTTACAGTGGATGATTTATTCAACCTTCACCGGGGCGGAAGAGTAAGCAAGGCCACAGCCATTGTAGGCACGCTGGCAAGCATCAAACCCCTTCTCCATGTGGACAACGAAGGCCACCTCATAGCTGTGGGCAAGGTCCGCGGCAGGAAGAAATCCCTGCACAGCCTGGTGGATATGATGGAACAGAGAATTGGCAGCTACAGGGACAAAAACGACTGCTTTTTCATCAGCCACGGCGATTCCCAGGAGGATGCGGAATACGTACGTGACCTGGTAAGGGAACGGTTTGGAATTGAAAGCTGCATTATTAATTATGTAGGCCCTACCATCGGCGCCCATTCCGGCCCCGGAACCATAGCGCTGTTTTTCCTGGGAGACTACAGATAGAAAACGGCTGCTTTGCCCTGGCGGACATATCTGCAGGCAAAATAAGAGCAGTACTGTGAAAAAGACAGCAATAACGATTAAGACCCGGCGGGAAGCCGGGTCTTTTTGGAAGGAGGAAAATATTAGGTTCAGAGTCACTGGCTGCATCTGTATATGCAGGGTTATTTTTTACATCTATCGAATTCAGGATTGGAAAGCAACGCATTCAATCCATCCAGGCTATTTTTTACATCTATCGAATTCGGGATTGAATGCGTAGAAGTTTTTGCTGTCGAGTTTTTCCTGGACGATACGGAGTGCTTCACCGAATCTCTGGAAATGAACAACCTCACGCTGTCTCAGGAAGCGGATAGGGGCGGCCACTTCAGGATCCCTGACAGTCCTCAGTATGTTGTCATAAGTGGTACGCGCCTTCTGTTCGGCAGCCAGATCCTCAGTCAGGTCGGAAATAATATCGCCCTTGGACTGGAACTCGCAGGCATTGAAAGGGATTCCTCCGGCAGCCTGCGGCCACAGAGCGGTGGTATGATCGATATAATAAGGACCAAAACCAGAGTTCTCAATTTCTTCCATGGAGAGATTCTTGGTCAGCTGATAAACGATAGCGCCTATCATTTCAAAATGTGCAAGCTCCTCGGTGCCGATATCCGTAAGCAGCCCGGCCACTTCGCGATAAGGCATGGTATAACGTTGAGAAAGATAACGCATGGATGCGCTCAGCTCGCCGTCGGGCCCGCCATACTGAGAAATAATGAACTGTGCCAGCTTGGCGTTAGGCTCCGTAATTTTTATAGGAAACTGAAGTCTTTTTTCATAATTCCACATCTATGCTTCACACCCCTTCCCATGGAAGAGGCGCCATGCCCCATTTCCATTCCTTGTTAAAAGAATCAGCGGTTGCCAGGTTCAACGGATAAAACTTAGCCGCGAATTCGGCGGACATTTTGTTCAGCATCCGGTTATAATAATTAAAATAATTCAAAGCTTCCCTGTCGTGAGGATGGGTATCCAGATACTCGGTCAGCTCAACCACTACGAAGCTTGCGATACCGATATTCATCAGGCTGCGTTCCTGTTCCACATTCTGACAGGGAGTACAATTCTGATTGCTCATTATATACATCTCCTTCCTGTAAAGGGTTTGATCAATTCAGGAAAGATAGTACCGCACCGGAAGCCTTCTTCCAGATCCTCGCAGATAACAGGCTCACGCTGCCACGGGACATAGGCCATAGCTATGGGAAAATCATCGATATTCTCGACATAGTTATCATTAAATTCCTGCATAAAACTCCTCTCATATACTACATACTTTTTTAATACTATAGTATGAGGGGAAAAGATATTTGCTACTTAATATCGCCCGCTTTCATGCTGTTCATTCAGCCACCTCACAAGCTCGTCCACAGAATCCGGCACATTCGGAAACTCTTTCACCACCTTCTGCTCCTCAGGCGTCTTCACAAAACAGAACTTATCCGGATACACAACCGCCCTGATACAATCCCCGCTTTTCACCAGATAATACCGCATCCCCTGATAACTGCCCGTCAAAGGCTCCTTCTGGATAAAATTAAAAGAAATTTCTTCCTTACAAATCATAAACCACACCATCCTTTCATCATCCGCATCCAATTACCAAGTATACCACGCCCACCCCCAAACTCCAACACTGCGGCCTCCAAAATCCCAGCTTACAAAATCCCAGCTTACAAAATCCCCGGACAGGCCGAAGGCCAATCACTTCCCCACAGAACCCGCAGCCGGGGCGGTATTAAAACCCTCCATTTTTTTTACAGTTGACAACCCGTGAGTATAAGAATATAATCCTAATTGAGAATGGTTATCAACTGAAAGAGGAAGGACGAAGCAGTCATGACACTCTATGAAGGGCAGACAGGCGGCCGGTATCTTGTGGCAGATATGAAGATAGAAGAAGATATCTCCAGAAGACTGCAGGCATTGGGTTTAATCGAGGGAACGAGATTAAAGCTTCTGAACCGTAAAAGAAACGGTTCCTTAATAATTTATGTGAGGGGAACCAGGCTGGCCCTGGGAAAACATATTACCTCCGGAATCGAAGTAGAGGAGGTGGAAGAGGATGCAGAGAGATAACCATGTACATGTGGCGTTTGTGGGAAATCCCAACTGCGGAAAGACAACGCTGTTTAATGCGATAACGGGTTCCAAGCTTAAGGTGGCCAACTGGCCCGGCGTCACCGTGGAAAAATACGAAGGCACGCTGGAGTATGAAGGCTATGGATTGAAGCTGGTGGATACCCCCGGCATTTACTCCCTGACCTCTTATACCATAGAGGAAAAAGTAACAAGGAAATGTGTCCTGGATGATGATATCGAAGTCATTGTAAATGTAGTGGATGCATCCTGTCTGGAACGTAACCTTTACCTGACGCTTCAGCTGCTGGAATTGGGCAAGCCGGTCATCCTTGCCCTTAACATGATGGATATCGTAAAGGAACGGGGAATGGAAATTGACATGCACCGCCTTCCGGAAATGCTGGGTGACATCCCGGTGGTTCCCGTTTCCGCGGCCAAACGGACCGGCCTGGATATCCTGATGCATGCGGTGGTCCATCACTATGAAGAAGGCCCTAAAAACGATATTCTGGATTACGGCCCGGCGGTGGAAGAGAAGCTTGCTCTTCTGGAAGAGAGGATGCAGTCGAAATACCCCAATCATTCCTCCGTCCGCTGGCATGCCATAAAGCTGCTGGAAAACGATGAGGAGGTAAAAAAGGATCATCCTCTGGAAGTGGAAAGCATTGTAGATCGCAACTATGAAAAGGATATCACGGAAAAGAAATACGAATATATAGAAAAAGTCATCCAGGAAGTGCTTTTTTACAAAGACAGGAAAGCGGCGAGCACGGACCGGATAGATAAGGTGCTGACCCATCCTGTTTGGGGCGTGCCGGTATTCCTGTGCATTATGGCGCTGGTATTTTTTCTTACCTTTTTTGTTGGCGATTTCCTGAAGGGTGGATTGGAATATGCGCTGGGAATCATATCGGAGCTGGTGAGAGCGGGAATGACCGGACTGCATGTGGCTGACTGGATGATTTCCCTGATTGTTGACGGAATCATAGCGGGTGTGGGAGGTATCCTTACCTTTGTCCCTAATATTTTTATCCTGTTCCTGGCGCTTGCCATTCTGGAGGACAGCGGCTATATGGCAAGGGTAGCCTATGTTATGGATGGCATTATGGGAAAGGTGGGGCTTTCCGGAAGGGCCTTCCTTCCTATGGTACTGGGCTTTGGCTGTACGGTTCCTGCAATTATGGCCACCAGGGCGCTGGAAACAGAACACGACAGAAGAAGGACAATGATCATAACGCCTTTTATGTCCTGCTCGGCAAGACTGCCCATATATGTTCTGTTTTCGGAAATGTTTTTCCCGCAGTGTGCCATGGTGGTGGCCTTTTCCATGTATGTTATCGGAATGGTAATGGGCATCCTGGTGGCCATGGTGCAGCACAAGCTGGAAAAAGGCAAGATCAACCAGTCTCTGATGATAGAGCTTCCAGAATATAAGCGCCCCAATGCAAGGACGATAAGAACCTATGTGTGGAATAAGCTGAAGGATTACCTGACCAAGGCAGGAACTACGATTTTTGTGGCCTCGATCATTATCTGGTTTATCCTGAATTTCGGCATTCACGGCATGGTATCCGATCCTGCGGAAAGCTTCGGCGCGGCGCTGGGAAGGATTTTGGTGCCTGTCCTGCGGCCTGCCGGCCTAGGGCTGTGGCAGATAGCGGTTGCACTGATATCAGGTATTTCCGCAAAAGAAGTGGTGGTTTCCTCCTTCTCCGTCCTGTTTGGCGTCTCCAATGTGAATTCGGCAGCAGGTATGGCCTCCATCGTGCAGAATATCCAGCATTTTGACCCGGCCTTCGGAGGGCTGAACGCCTTCTGCCTCATGCTTTTCTGCCTGCTTTACGTCCCCTGCGTAGCGACAATGGCAACCATTAAAAAAGAAAGTGGTTCCTGGAAGTTCACAGGCGGTATCATGCTTTTCCAGATTGGCCTTGCCTGGCTGGTAAGCGTTCTTGTATTCCAGATCGGCAGTTTTTTCATATAGGAAGGATGGCGGGGTCTTAATGTATCCGCCAATGGATACAGGGCAAAGCATTTTTCCTCGCTTTGCCCTGTATTTATTGAAATTGCGGACTATCCAGCCTGCAAAGGAAGCCCTACAGTTAATCCGACAGGATTTCACGAACGCTGTTTACCGTAATATGGCAGGCGGCGGAGATTTCTTCCTCATTCTTTCCCTCGCCGGCCAGGCGGATTACAGCCTTTGCCAGCTGGATTCCCTGAGCCCTTCCCTGGGCTTTTCCCTGCTTCAGCCCTCTTTTTAAGCCCTTTTTAATTCCTCTTTCTTCTATTGCTTCGCTCAAATTACACATCTGCCTCAGCTCCTTTCCCAATTCCTGTTCCATAACCAGGCCATAATTTTCTGCCAGTAATCTTTCTTTTTCCGCTGCATCCATAGCAGGAGACAGCAGTGTATTCAGAAATCCATGCAGCTTTGCGCAATTACCTTCCGGCGCCTCTTCATTCAGGCAGATAATGACAACCGACAGCTTGTCATAGTTTGTCTGCTGTTCCGGGATTGCGCCGATAAGATCCTGTTTGGCAATCCGGTATTCCGACATGGCATTTCCTATATGCTTCGGGGCGTTCATGCATATCCAGATACTGTATACCTTCTTCAGTTCGTCATAATCGGAAGCCGTAAATTCTCTGTCCAGCTGCTCCGACAGCATCCTTGCACCATAGAAGATTCCTCTGGTAACAATGTGGTATTTCTGATAAAATTTCTTCTGTGCTTCCACATTAAGCAGCAGCTTTACCGCGGCAGGCTTACTTTGCCCGGGAAGCAGGGCGCGGAACCGGATGTCATAGGTGAGGCTTCCCTCTTCGGGGATCTTGCTTTCCGTGTTGTCACCTGTGATTAAAAGCTCATTTTCTCTCTTTCCTCCAGGCTTTACCGGCACCCTGGAGACTTCAATTCCCGGCTCAATCCATTCCGTGATTTCTTCCGCACAGCAGCCTGCATATTCGCTAACGGCGCCCTGCAGGATACGGGCCAGAACCTGCCTGCTGCTCAGGATTCTTTTTACATGTTCATCGTACTGTACTTTGATGCCGGCTGCGTCAAGTTCTTCGGCGATCAGCGTCCTTTTTCTCATTGTACCTCCTTTTGAGGGCAGGAACGCGGAGCTTGAAAGAAAAAGATGACGCCTGGTGTTCCTGCCATTTTATAAAAATGTGATTTTGCGGCAGAAACTGCCAGAATGTGCGAATGCACAAAAAAATAAGACTATTATGATGATACTTTATGTCTGTTAAAAAGTCAATTAACAATTCACACAAAATTATCCGGACAGTGAATCACGAGGGAAAAATCTCTTGATTTAGCAGGCTTTTTGTGTAAGAATAGGAAAAGATGGAAATGATGTAAAACAACGGTGCCTGTGAGTAACACCTGTGAAATTCAGGTGACGGGAAAAACAGGCTGACAGGAATGGAGGTTGCAGGTGAGAGGAATTGACACTCAGGTAAGACAAATCCGCAGGCGTGTGTTTAAGGAAGTTGCCAATCTGGCATATACATCGGAGAACCTGAAGGATGATGTGGAGGCGTTGCCGTACAGTATTGTGGGCGCCGACGCGCCGGCCTACAGGGACAGTATTTACCGGGAGAGAGCGGTAGTGACGGAACGGATCCGTATGGCCATGGGGCTTTCCCTGCGGCCGGAAAACGTGCCGGTGCATCTGACGCAGGGGCTGGATGAAAGCAATATTGATCAGAAGTACTATGAACCGCCGCTTGTACAGGTCATTCCCTCCGCATGCAATGCCTGTCCGGAAAACCGCTATGTGGTCACTGATAAATGTATGGGCTGTATGGCGCATCCCTGCAGGGAGGTCTGTCCCAAGGAGGCTGTCTCCATGGTGGACGGCAAGTCCCATATCGATCCGGAAAAATGTATCCGGTGCGGTAAATGCAAGGCTATCTGCCCCTATGATGCAATCAGTCATCAGGTGCGACCCTGTGCGGCAGCCTGCGGCGTGAATGCGATTGAAAGCGATTCCCAGAAAAGAGCGGTAATCAACGAGCAGAAATGCGTTTCCTGCGGTCAGTGCATGGTGAACTGCCCCTTCGGCGCGATTGCTGATAAATCCCAGATTTTCCAGCTGATTAAGGCCATCCGTTCCGGAAGGAAGATCATTGCCCAGGTAGCGCCCGCTTTTGTAGGCCAGTTCGGCCCCGGCGTAACGCCTGACATGATTAAGACGGCGCTGAAGCAACTGGGTTTTGCGGACGTATATGAGACGGCCATCGGCGCTGATATGGGTGCGGCCGCGGAAGCCGAGCACTACGTGCATGCGGTTGCCACCGGAGAGCTGCCGTTTCTGCTCACCTCCTGCTGCCCTTCCTGGTCTGTGCTGGCAAAGAAATTTTTCCCGGAGACCATTGACAATATTTCCAATGCGCTCACGCCCATGGTGGCAACAGCGCGCAAAATCAAAGAAGACCATCCGGATGCTTCCGTAGTATTTATAGGCCCCTGCGCTTCCAAAAAGCTGGAGGCTTCAAGAAAGAGTGTGCGTTCCGACGTGGATTTCGTCATCACCTTTGAAGAGCTGGCAGGTATGTTCGATGCAAAGGGCATTGAATTAAAAGGCGTGGAACCGGAGGATACTATGGCGGATGCCACCGGCGCGGGCCGCGGCTACGGCGTGGCGGGCGGTGTTGCCAGCGCGATTGAGGCCTGCATCCGGGAATATTATCCCGACGTGGAGGTGAATATCGAGCATGCGGAGAGCCTGGCGGAATGCCGGAAGATGCTGATGCTCGCCAAGGCGGGCAAGAAGAACGGCTGCCTGATCGAGGGGATGGCCTGTCCCGGAGGCTGTATTGCCGGGGCCGGAACCAACATTGCGATACCACAGGCCATGAAGGAGGTCAATGCCTTTAAAATGGCGGCGGAAAAGAAGATTCCGGAAGTTACAAATAAGAAAGAAAGCGAAGGATAAAAAAGTGACAAAAATAAGAACCCGTTTTGCACCAAGCCCCACAGGACGTATGCATGTGGGAAACCTGCGTACCGCGCTGTACGCCTATCTGATTGCCAAACATGAAGGAGGGGATTTCATCCTCCGCATCGAGGATACGGATCAGGAACGTTATGTGGAGGGCGCTGTGGATATTATCTACAGGACCCTGGAGAAAACCGGCCTGAAGCATGATGAAGGACCGGACAAGGACGGCGGGGTCGGCCCCTATGTACAGAGTGAGCGCCAGGCGCAGGGCATTTATCTGGAGTATGCGAAACAGCTGGTTGAGAAGGGCGAGGCCTATTACTGCTTCTGCGATAAGGACAGGCTGGCCACGCTGACCCGTACTGTGGCGGGCAAGGAAATCAATGTATATGACAAGCACTGCCTGCAGCTTTCCAGGGAAGAGGTGGAAGCAAAGCTTGCGGCGGGCGTTCCCTATGTTATCCGCCAGAACAATCCCACGGAAGGCACCACAACCTTCCATGATGAGATTTACGGGGACATTACGGTTGATAATGCAGAGCTTGACGATATGATTCTGATTAAATCCGACGGCTATCCTACTTATAATTTTGCCAACGTGGTAGACGACCATCTCATGGGAATCACCCACGTGGTGAGAGGTAATGAATACCTTTCCTCTTCCCCGAAATATAACCGCCTTTATGAAGCCTTTGGCTGGGAGGTGCCTGTTTATGTACACTGTCCGCTGATTACGGATGAAGAGCACCATAAGCTGTCCAAACGCTGCGGCCATTCCTCCTATGAGGATCTGGTGGAGCAGGGCTTTTTAACGGAAGCTATCGTGAACTTTGTGGCCCTTCTTGGCTGGAGCCCTGAAAATAATGAGGAAATTTTCTCCCTGGAGGAGCTGACGAAGGAATTTGACTACCGCCATATGTCCAAGTCCCCTGCCGTATTCGACTATACCAAGCTTAAATGGATGAACGGGGAGTACATTAAGGCCATGGATTTCGACCGTTTTTACGGCCTGGCCGAGCCTTATCTGAAAAAAGCGCTGACCAGGGATGTAAATCTGAAGAAAATTGCCGAAATGGTAAAAACGAGAATTGAAACCTTCCCGGAAATCGAAGAGATGGTGGATTTCTTTGAAACGCTGCCGGAATACGACGCAGCCATGTATACGCACAAAAAGATGAAGACAAATACGGAAAGCTCCCTGGAGGTCCTGACGGAGCTGCTTCCCATCCTGGAAGCACAGGAGGACTACAGCAATGATGCGCTGTACCAGACGCTGGTAGCCTATGTGGAGAAAAAAGGCTGTAAAAACGGCTATGTTATGTGGCCGGTGCGCACCGCGGTTTCCGGAAAGCAGATGACGCCTGCGGGCGCAACGGAAATCATGGAAGTCCTTGGAAAGGAAGAGTCTCTTGCCCGTATCCGTGTGGGCATTGAGAAGCTTAAAGATGCCTGATTCCGGTAAAAATTCAGTCAACTTAGGCCAGATGACGGCCATAAAGCACGAGAACGGAGCCCTGCTTGTACTGGCGGGGCCCGGTTCCGGAAAAACTTATACAATTATCCAGCGTATTCTTCATCTGATAGAAAAAAGTAATGTGGATCCGGCGTCCATTCTTGTGATTACCTTTACCAAAGCTGCCGCAAGGGAAATGAAGCAGCGGTTCCGGCAGAAGACGGCAGGCAGGGCCTGGCCGGTGAATTTCGGAACCTTCCACGCAGTCTATTACCATATTCTGAAAACATCCTGTCATTACCGATCCGGTAATATTATATCCGATTACGAAAAAAGAGAATTATTGAAAACTATCCTGCAAAGACCGGGCTTTACCTGTACGGACGAGGAGGAGACAATTGACAGCCTGCTGGGTGAAATCAGCCGGTTTAAAAACGACGGCTGCCCGCCGGAAAACAGGGATCCGGAATGCGGCCTGATCAGCCGGGAGGAATTTGCCCGGCTTTACCGATCCTATGATGAGGCTCTGCGCCGGGAGGAAAAGCTGGACTTTGATGACATGGTTTTAAGATGCCGTGATCTGCTTGTATCCCGGCCGGACGTACGGAAGGCCTGGCAGCAGAAATTCCGCTACATTCTGGTGGATGAATTCCAGGATATCAATCCCATGCAGTATGAGGTGCTGCGCCTGCTTGCGCAGCCTGAAAACAACCTGTTTATCGTAGGAGACGACGACCAGTCAATTTATGCCTTCCGCGGCGCGAGGCCGGAAATCATGCTGGGCTTCAGGCAGGATTATCCGCAGGCAGGTATCGTGGAGCTCACACAAAATTACCGCAGCACGCCGGAAATTGTAGCGGCTGCAGGACGGCTTATTGCCGCAAATAAAAGCCGTTTTATAAAAAAGGCGCAGGCGGTAAGCCCTTCCGGGGAGCCGGTGCTTTACCGGGGCTATTCCACAAGAGATGAGGAAAATGAGAGCATTGCAACCGAAATCGCCCGTTTTCCGGAAGGCTTTAACGAAACAGCGGTAATTTACCGTACCAACCAGGATGCAGCGGCTATGGCGGAGAAACTGACGGAAAAAGGAATTCCCTTCCGTATGAAGGAAAAGCTGAAAAGCCCTTACAGACAAATGGCGGCGCAGGATATCCTTTCCTATCTTTCCTTTGCCCTGGAAGGCAGGAAGCGGAAGGATTTTTACCGCATCATGAACCGCCCGTCGCGGTATATCAGCCGCAGCGCAGTGAACGGCGAAACGGTGGATTTTGAAGAATTGTTAGATTTTTATTCAGAAAAACCGTATATGAGGGAAATCCTCCGGAAATTCCAGATGGATCTGGAGCGTCTTAAAAGGATGGATTTATACGCGGCAGTCAACTACATACGCAGGGGAATGGGGTATGACGAATATCTGGTAAGAACTGCGGCGGAGAAGGGAACGGATAAAAATGAACTGTTGAAGGAAGCGGAATGGTTCCAGAAGCAGGTCAGACAGTTTCGCAGTCTGGAACAGTTAAAGGAGCATATCGCCCTTTATGAAAAAGAACTGGAAAAGGCCGGCAGTGATCCCGACAGCAGGGAGGGCGTATCCCTGCTTACCATGCACGCCTCCAAGGGACTGGAATTTGATACCGTTTATATCCCTGACTGTAATGAAGGCATAATTCCCCACAGGAAGAGCATGAAGGACGAGACGGTGGAAGAGGAGCGCCGCATGCTCTATGTGGCCATGACCCGTGCCAGGAAAAGGCTGACATTAACCTATGTCGCCGGAACGAAAGAGGAACCGGGATTCCTCTCCCGGTTCCTCACAGATCTTGTCAGACAGCCTGTCCTTCAGTAACGGTTCATACAAGCAGACCGTTACGCACATAAGGACCGTTACGCACATCCGGCCATAAAAATACGATGCGCGATGAGCCGATGTTTATTTTTCCGGATCGATAAGCTCATCAAATTCACAGTTATCCAGATACTCATCAAAAGCATCCGCTACCATTTCATACTCATCATCGTCCTCAATATAACGCAGCTCCGGTTCTTCGTCAGGATTCTCTTCGTTTTCCGAATATCCGTAGAACCAAACCTCTCCGTCCTCATTCTGTCCGCTTTCATCCAGCGGAAGCAGCACAATGTAGCTCTTTTCCGCCACATCCAGAATTGTAATTACCGCACAATTCACAAGAGTGCCGTCCTCCAGCTCCAGTTCCACGCTCATTTCCTCTTCAGGCTCACCCGCAGGCATCTTTGCATTATCTTCGCTCATGAATCATCCTCCATTATTCCTTTTCACAGGATCCTGTGTTGCTATTCCTATTCTAACCGATGTTATGTGCGGATGCAAGATAAACTGGTAAGAGAGGGGAAGGTGTGGTATAATAAACGACAAAGGCAGAGCCGGGAATATTTTGCAGGACTCTGCCCTTCCCATTATCAAAGCCAGTCTTTTTTAGGCTTGGCCGACGCACTGTTGCCGGCCTTCACAAGATTAAGACAGGAGATAAACCATATGACATCAAGACATGAACTCAAAATTCTCCCCGGAACGCCTTATCCCATGGGGGTGTCCCTGACGAATGACGGAAAGGTTAATTTTGCGGCCGCACTTCATACCAGGGAGGAATGCGGTGTCCTTCTTTATCTGCATGCGGCGGGAAAGCCTGTGCGTATTCCCTTCACAGAAAAAAACAGAATAGGCAACATTTACTGTATGCAGGCGGAGGGCCTGGCGGATACGAAATTCCAGTATAATTTTTATGCGGGAGAGGAGATTATAACCGATCCCTATGCGGACGTCATATACGGGAACGAGCGCTGGGGCCGTCAGACGGATCCAAAGCTCCGCGGAGGCTTCAGCAGGCATACCTATGACTGGGAGAACGATGCACCGCTTATGACCCCGCTGTCGGAAACCATTCTTTATCTTGTGCATCCCCGGGGCTTTACCAGGCATGCCTCCTCAGGAGTGGAGCATAAGGGAACCTTTGCCGGTATCGTGGAGAAAATCCCTTATCTGAAGGAGCTTGGAATCACTGCTGTAGAACTGATGCCCTCCTATGAGTTTTTGGAGCTGGAAAAGCCGGAATGCAGGGAAATGAGCATGGAGGATGCGGTGAACCACTACAGGGATTTACCCGCAGGGGAAGAGGAAGCGCCCCGGATCAATTACTGGGGGTATAAAAAGGGATACTATTTTGCACCCAAAATGTCCTATTCCAGCTCCGACTGCCCGGCGGAGGAATTTAAGGACATGGTGAAGAAGCTGCATCAGAACGGGATTGAGGTAATCATGCAGTTCTATTTTCCTGTGGATGTAAAGAGGGCATATATTCTTGAGGTTATCAAATACTGGGTGTTCAGCTGCCATGTGGATGGCTTCCATCTGCTGGGAGTCCATATCCCCACGGCGCTTCTGGCCACGGAGCCTATGCTGGGCAATACCAAGCTTTTTTATACCGATTTTTCCTGTGATGAAATTTATGATAACAGCGATATTCCCGCCTATAAGAATTTGGCGGTTTATAATGACGATTTTATGTATGCGGTCCGCCATTTCCTGAAAAGCGACGAGGGTTCCCTGCTGCCAGCCCTGGGTAGTCTGCGTAAGAATCCCAGGCAGACAGGCGTGATTAATTATGTGACCAACTATTCCGGCTTCACCCTGGCGGATCTGGTTTCCTATGACAGAAAGCATAACGAAGACAACGGCGAGGAAAACAGGGACGGGGAAAATTATAACGTGAGCTGGAACTGCGGTTTTGAGGGCAGGACCAGAAAGAAATCCGTACAGGAGCTGAGAGGGAGGCAGATGAAAAATGCCATGCTGCTTTTGCTCACCTCCCAGGGAACTCCCATGATAGTCAGCGGAGATGAGTTCGGTTTCAGCCATGGAGGCAATAATAACCCCTACTGCCAGGACAATGGGGTCAGCTGGCTGAACTGGCGCCTGCAGGAGACAAATCAGGAATTTTTCAGTTTTGTTAAGCAGGCAATTGCCTACCGGAAAAAGCATCCTGTGCTGCACCGGCCGGACGAGCTTGCCATGATGGATTATATTGCCTGCGGTTATCCGGATCTGTCCTATCACGGCGAAGAAGCATGGAAGCTGAAGGCGGACAATTTGAGCCGGCAGGCCGGACTGATGTACTGCGGCTGCTACGCCAAAACGGACAGGAAAAACGATGACAATTTCATTTATATTGCATATAATATGCATTGGGAAGAACACGATTTTGCTCTGCCCTCTCTTCCGGCAGGCCTGAAATGGACCAGGGTCCTGGACACGGCTGCGAAAGAGAACGGCGTACAGGATGAAAACGGTAAAACAGCGGCTGTCAAAGGGCGCTCCGTACAGATTCTGGAAAGCAGAGAGAAAACGGAGAAAGAAAAACAGAAGGCAGGACGAAAAAAGAAGTGACAGAAGGTAAGAAGGCAGCAGGCAATATTATAGTCAGGGCATGGAAGCATTTTAAGACGATTACGCGCCATAAATATCTGGTGATGAAGGGTTGTTTTGCCGTGGGGCTGTACAGGCAGGGGCTGACGCATGACCTTTCCAAGTATGAGCCTTCGGAATTCCTTATCGGGGCCAGGTATTTCCAGGGGGACAGAAGCCCCAACAACGCGGAGCGTGAGGAGAAGGGCTATTCCAGCGCCTGGCTTCATCATAAAGGTAGGAACAGGCACCATTACGAATACTGGATTGACTACAGCACAAGGGATGTGCCCGGCGGCATTGCGCCGGTGGAGATGCCTGTAAAATATGTGGCGGAAATGCTCATGGACAGGATTGCCGCCTCCAAGGTATACCGGGGTGATAAATACCGGGATGAGGATCCCCTGCTGTATTTTCAGTCCGCGAAAGAGATTCCCATCATGCATGAAAATACGCGTAAGCTGCTGCTGAAGCTTCTGACCATGCTGGCGCAGCAGGGAGAAAAGAAGACCTTTTCCTATGTAAGAAAAGAGCTTCTGGGCAGAAGGAAGTAAAAGCGGTGGAACCAAATCTCTCCTTTTACATATAGTAGTGTAAAGGAGATGAGAATATGAACTGTTTATGCTTATTACTACTCTTATGCTGCTGCTGCAATAACGGAAACGGCGGCGGTCAGAACAACGACGGATGTCATGGCGGCTGCGGCTGCCGGAATAACAACAGCTGCAGGAGCGGCTGCCAGCGCGGCGGATCTCAGGATGGCTGTGGCTGCGAAAGAGGCAATATGGGAAATGTAGCTCCCTGCCCGGAGGTCAGGCCTGTCTGTCCTTGTGCGGATGTGAGACCGGAGCCCCCGCTTCCCAGGCCGGAGCCCAGACCGAGAACGGAGCCGCTTCCCAGACCTTTCCCTACTTTTTCCGAGGGGAATAGCTGCGGTTGTGACGACTGATTGAGACAGGAAAACAGAATAGGTTTAACAAGAAGCCCCGGCAGTCCGCTGCCGGGCTTTTGCTGTGCAGAAATCGGTTCGGGCTGCACATTTAGCAGCAGCCTTAACTGTCACAGGACGGAAATCTGGAAGCTTTTTTCGGTATCCGGCTTAACGGAGCACCTGCTGCATATCCTCCGGAAGCGGCGAGGTGAAAACCATAGGCTGCCCTGTGATGGGATGGCTGAATTCCAGGCGGCAGGAATGGAGCGCCTGCCGGCTGATGAGGGTTTTGTCAGGATAATAGAGAAAGTCCCCGATTAAGGGATATCCCAGATATTTCATATGCACGCGGATCTGATGGGTGCGCCCTGTCTCCAGGTGAAGGGAGATAAGGGAGCACCCGTTTTTTTCCTGCAATACCCGGTAGTGTGTGACAGCGCGTTCCCCATGCTCAAAATCAACCATACGCTCAATGGCGGAGCCCGGCTTCCTGCCTAAAGGCGCATCCACAGTGCCCTCAGGAGGCATTCCGGTACCGCTTACAATAGCCAGGTATTCTCTGCTGATTTCCCTGCGGGCGGCCATGACGGAAAGAATGCCGCCGCTTACCATATGCTTTGCGATGATGGTAAGACCGGTAGTATCCCGATCCAGCCGGTTGATGCAGCGGAATACAAAAGGAATATTCTGCGAGGCAAAGTACCAGGCCAGCCCGTTGGCAAGGGAATTTTCATAATTTTTCATAGAAGGGTGGATGGGCATATCGGCAGGCTTGTCCAGTACCATCAGATCTTCATCCTCATAAACGATATGCACAGGGAGGGGGACCGGAGGGATTTTTTCTGAGATTTCTTCCTCCAGGATGTTGATTGTAAGCGTATCTCCTTCCGCTAATTTGTGGATAACATAGGCCGGTTTACTGTTCAGCAGGATACCCTGCTCCCGTTTTTTCAGCTGCGTGAGGTTCTGACCCGAATATTTTTTCCGCTTTAAGAATTGACCGATGGTGAGCCCGTCTTCCTCCGCATTAATATGGTAAATTATTGTTCTTTTCATATTCTAAGCACCTGTCTGAATGATAATAATTTTCGATGAGGAAAAATCCCCATTCACAGTATATATGATTCCGCTGCATTTGGCATCAGTCATTTTTGGCTAATTTTTCAGGAAAACACAGACTTTTCACAATTTAAACAAAGATTGGAAACATTTTACCGATAGAATTTAAAAATAATTAACATGTTAATTATTTGGAACAGATTGTTTATTTTCGGATTGGAAAACGTTTGAGGAGGAGTCAGATGAAGACTGGCGGAAAGCTGCGGAGCCTGGAGAGAAAAAAGAAAATAGCGCTGGGAGTTGTTCCCATATTGGCACTGGCGATATTTGGCGGTGTTATTTTTTTACTTGTAAAAAGTACGGGGAAGGAAGAAGCAGGGCAGCCGGAAGGTCCGGGCAGGCTGCCCGGTCTTGGTGAAAATGTGATTTCTGCCAGCGGAAGCACATCGGTGGGAATGCAGGAGGAAAGCTTTGATTTGGATTACATAGAAACAAAGCTGGAGATAGAAGAGGTTTTTCTGTCCAGCCAGGATGAGGCGGCGGAAGGAACCGCTATACTTAAGCTGACGGAGGAGAGCATACAAGCGGCCCGCAGGGAGCTGGAACGGAAGGCCAAACAGGCGGCGCTGGATTACAGGCAGCAGCTTCTTGACAGTGAGGAGGAAAAAATAACGGCAAAGCAGACGCTTGATGCCAGCCTGGCCCGGGGAGCCTATGCATCCTGCACTTATGAGGAATCGCTTCAGGAATATGCGGATAAAATAAGCGAGTGCAAGGAACAGATAAAAGAAGCCCAGGAGCTGGTGGAGGAATATACGGCATCCATAGAGAGCGATTATTATTATACTTATTATGAAGTGGCAGAGAAGAAGGAGGAATTTGAAAAAAGCTTTTCCTCCCTGATGCAGCTGTATGAGGAGTGGGATATTCCGGGACTGGAGGATCACTACCGTACGACAACCGAAAACGCAGGAAGCGCCTCCTCTTTCGGCGCAGCCCAGACCTCCGTTTCCGATTCCGCTTCCGGGCAGTCCGCCGGCGAGGGCCAGGCAGACGGTATGGGTCAGGCAGGCGGTATGGGGCAGCCCTCGGGCGGCGGCCAGGGCGGGAACGCCAGCCTTACTTCGGAAAACGATTACAGCAAGCTGACCGTCTACAATATGCTGGATGAAGAGGTTCAGGAGAACGAGAGGCTGTATGAACAGGCGGTAGAGGATTATGAAGCGGCCAGGAAAAAGGCGGAAAGCTCTCTGGCACAGGCCCAGAGTAATCTGAAGCTGCTGAATACCCGGCTGGAGGAGGCGCAGATCGCATACGACAAGCAGCAGGTGAGCAGTCAGGGCGACATGGAAAACACTGCGGCGGAAAGCAGCGGGGCGCAGGAAACCTATGAATCCGAACTTGGCAAAATCGAAGAAGAGTTAAACGTTGCGCTGAAGGAAAAGGAAGAAGCGGAAGAAAATCTGCAGAAATTTGAGGAGACTGTCGGCGATGGCTGTCTGTATACGCAGAGCGGCGGCACGGTCATGATGGTGGCGGCCAGAGCCGGCATGGAGCTTTCAGGAGGCAGCATGGTGCTTGCCTACAGCAATCCCGCATCCGTAACGGTTACGGCTTCCGTGGACCAGTCGGATATTGCAGCCATAGAGCTCGGGGAAAGCGCAGTGGTGGAGATTGCGGATCAGGGAACCTTCCGGGGAACCGTGAGTAAAATCAACCCGGTCTCCCAGTCCGGTAGTAAATCAAGCATCTATTATTCCGTTACCATAGAACTGACCGGAGATATCAGCAAACTTACCCAGAACCTGTCGGCAACCGTATATTTCGGGATGCAGGAAGCAGAAGAGGAGGCTGTCAATGAAGCAGAAACACACGAGTAAAAAATTTGTTATCAGGCTGCTGCTTGCAATCCTGGCATTCCTCATGCTGGCCGGCGTGTGCGTATATACTGTTTTCATCCGCCCGAATCTGCATGGGGACACTGTAATTTATAAGGAAAGCCAGGTGCAGAAGGGCAATCTGGTCCAGGGGATCATGGAAAGCGGAAGCATTGCCCTGCAGGAGAGCCATATAAACTATGAGCTGGAAATTAATTATTCGGAGGAGGACGACGATGATGGGGAGGATGAGGAAGCAAGCCGTTATCTTCAGATAGAGGAGGTCTATGCCGTGCAGGGACAGCGGATGAAGGAGGGCGATCCACTCTTTAAAATTTCCCGGGACAGCATCGACGCCGTCAGACGGAAGCTTCAGAAGGCAAAATCTGAAGCGCAGCTGGAACTTGCGGATGCCAGAAGCGATTATAATACACAGGCCCGGAGCGCGAAGAGTACCTACAGCGCCTCCAAAGCGGAAGCGGACACGGCATCCCGGTCCCTTGCTGCGACGACAAACCGGCTGCAGCAGGAAATCGAACTTCTTTACGGTGATATTCAGGTGCTGGAAGCGGAAATAAATGATTATAATGAAAAGCTGACGGATGAAGATACGCTGGAGGACTACAGTGACCTGAAATACGCCTTCGAAAAGGCGCAGGAGAAGCTGGAGGAAACGGATGCCTCCAGCGTGGCTGCCTATACTGCCAATTACAGCAGTTTCCAGAATGCAAAAACAGCCTTTGAGGAGCTGGACGACAGACTGCAGGGCTATAGGGACGGCATTGAAGAAAATCAGGAGCAGATACTCGAAAAGCTGGAGCAAATCAACCAATCCCAGGCGGATCTTTCCCGGGAGCAGCTGTCCGCACAGCAGTCCTATGACAGCGCCGTGCTGAATGGCAGCCTGGCCGGCGATATTTACGGATATACGGTGGATGACCTGGCAGGTACGGTAGAGGAAGCCCAGGCGGCGGTGGAGGAAGCGCAGTCGCTGCTTGATGATTTTGAAGCCTTTGTGGGAACGGATGGTATTGTTTATGCGGATGGCAGCGGGCTGATTACGGAGGTGGCCTATGAATCGGGCGACAGGCTGATGAATACGGGAGCCATGCTTTCCTATGTTAAGGAAGAGGATTACACCATAACCATCGATGTTTCGGAGGAGGATATTTCTTATATTAATGTGGGAGATACGGTAGACATCGAATTCAACGCCTACCCCGACGAGCTCTGCAGCGGGATCGTCAGCGCTGTTACGACAACGGCGGACAGCAGCTATTCCTCCACGGTAAATTATCCGGTAACCATAAGGATAGAAGGGGATACCGGGAAGCTTTACGGCGGAATGACGGCGGATATCACCTTTGTGACGGACAGGGCGGAAGATGTGCTCTATGTATCGGCAAAGGCGATTGTAACCGGAGAAGACGGAAGCACCTGTGTATACATAAAAAATGCAGAAGGCGAAATGGAACTGAAGACGGTAACGACCGGATTTTCCAATGGCTCGGAAACGGAGATTACAGACGGGCTTTCGGAAGGAGATACCGTTTACATAGCGAGTACGGTAAGCGCCGGACAAAGCGAAGAAAGCCTGAAACAGACAGGAGGTTCCCGGCCGGAGCAGGGAACCGGGGAAAATGCAGGGGATGGAGAGGAAGTCATCCCTGAAGGAATGGGGGATTTTCAGGGAGGCCCGGGTGAAATGAATTTGGATTTCCCGGGAATGCCGTAAGGGAGGAAAAGCAGATATGGCAAAGCTTAAAATGACGTGGATAAAAGAAAAGAAGGCGCCCCTGTTTGTTGCTTCCGGTCTTTGTCTGGTACTGGCGGCAGGCCTGGGGACAGGACTGTGGTTAGCTTCGGAAAAGGAAGAGGAGGTCACATACAGGGAAGTGCAGGCAGAATACGGAGAGCTTACGGTTGGGCTGGAGGAAAGCGGCAATGTGACGGTAGGAACGACGGAACAGACCTTTGATCTGGATTTGAGCGCTTATACAGGAAGCAGTTCGGATGGGTTTTCCTGGGGACAGGGCGGCGGTATTTTTCAGGGAATGGGAGGGCAGAGCGGCGCAGGCAGCTCGGGTAGCTCGGGCAGTTCAAGTACCCGGAATCTGATAATTGAAGAAGTCCTCATAACGGAGGGCCAGGAAATAGCGCAGGGGGATGCCTTATACAGAATAACGCAGGAAAGTATGGATTCCATCCGGGAGGAGCTGTGCAGTGACGTCTCGGAGGCTGAGGTGACCCTGGCGAAAACACAGACGCAGAAGCAGTTAACGGAGCTGGAGGCAAAACAGGCCTATGAGACAAATGTGGCCTACGGTACGCTTGCGGATGCGGAATATGAGAATTCCGTACAGGATCTGCAGGACGCAGTGACAGAGATGGAAGAACAGATCATGGAGCTGCAGGCTGAGCTTACCGAACTGAATACACAGCTGTCTGAGTACCAGGCGGATTTGGGGATGGAAAAAAAGGTTCTGGAAAACGGAGAATATGTGGTAAGCACCACGGATATGGTGTCGGATGCCTATGGCTGGATTACGGCTGAGAACGCCAGAGAGGAAGCTGCCCAGGTTGTGGAAGGCCTGGAGGAAAGCGTGGAAGATACCACCGACACCATTGCGGAAAAGCAGAAGGAGCTGGAAGCACTGAAAAAGAGCCTGACAGGAGCGCAGAGAGATCTGGAGCTTGGCATCATAGAGGCACGGGCCCAGCTGGAAAAAAGAAACCTGAAATATAAAAACGCAGAGGAGATCTATAACGTAAGCGTGGAATTGAGCAGCTTTGAGGCAAAGAACGCGCAGGAGGATTATGAGGACGCGGCTTCCAAGCTGAACGAGTTTGATTCCTATCTGGCAGATCGAACCATCCGGGCGGAAAACAACGGAGTGATAACGGAATGTCCGCTGGAAGCGGGAGATGTGGTCAACACGGGAAGCTCACTCGCTGTACTCAATGATTATGACGAAGTAACCGTATCGGTATCCGTTGAGGAAGCAGAGCTGGCCAATATTAAGGAAGGGGATGCTGTCAATGTTTACATCGCTTCCTATCCGGATGAGGATTTTACCGGCACGGTGGATTCCATCGGGGAATCCGCCTACAACAGCTCCACAGGAACCGCTTATGTGGAAATTACGGTAAAATTAGGAGGGGAAACCTCCAAACTGTATGAAGGAATGACAGCGCAGGTGACCTTTATCACAAAAGAAACAGAAACCGTGGTTTACGTATCCAACCGGGCCGTCAGCCGTGAGAACGGGAAATCCTATGTGAAAAAGAAGGAGGCGGACGGCAGCATTACCAGACAGGAGATAATAACAGGCTTTTCGGATGGCGTAAACGTGGAAATCAAGGAAGGGCTTTCAGAAGGAGATACGGTACTGATTGAAAGTAAGGTGAGCGATTCATGAAACTGACGGAAATACTGCGCCTTGTATGGCTGAACCTATCTGCCAATAAATCAAAGGTCATTCTCACATCAACAGGCATCATCGTGGGCGCGGCAACCATTATGCTTGTAATAGCCATTGGAACGGGCGGCAGGGAAGAGGTGGCCGAGCAGTTCCGGAATCTGAACGCCGGAGCAATTGATATTACTTATGAATATCAGGGCAGCAGCGCCAGAGGCTCGGATGGCTTTGGAGGAGGAATGCCGGGAGGCAGTGGGTTTGGCGGCGGATTAAGCGGAAGCGGAGGCTTCGGCGG